>NZ_JANQDA010000019.1:0-33498 GCF_024723655.1 Campylobacter sp. RM5063
AAAGAAGGGATGGAAAGTGATGATAAAGACTTGATAAAGTCTTTATCATATAAAATTATTTTTCCCCTATATAAATAAAATGCTGTATACTTCCTTCAAAATTATATAAATTTATTAATTCATAATCTCCCCAAAATAATGGTTTAAAAGGTTTAAATTTTTCTTTTAATTCTTCAATCGTATTTGTAAAATTTATATAAGTAGATTCGCCATTTAATCTTGGACTAGATTTTACTTCCACTAAACCATTATCTTTAACATCTCCTGCAACAAATTCTTGATAAGCTTTAGAGCTAATCATTGTCGCGAAAATTATTGCTCCATCATTACATAAATCATAAAATTCTTCAATAGTTTTTTGAAAGTCTTTGTTTGGTAGATAATATAAACTTTGATTTGCAAAAATAAAATCCATTTTTACATCAAATAAATTTTTAAAACTAGAATTTGGTGTAATAACATGAAAATTATTTTCATTTATCCTAGGATCTTTTTTCCAAGTATTTTTTAAGCTAGGAACAATATCTATACCATAAGCATTAATACCCCCCCCCGTTACATCTTGAAAATACTTAGAATGAACTCCATTTCCACAACCAAAATCAAGTAAATTTCCACTTGTTTTGTTTAATTTGTATTTTAAGATTCTCTCATAAAATCTTATAACATGTCCATCTGGATATTGTAAGCCATATCCTTCATTGTCATATTTTTTAGTATATCCTGATAGTGAATTATCCATCATTTCTCCTTTAAATTTAAGATATAAATTGATTATACAATAAAATAAGTCTTTGTTATTTATTTTTTAACAAATTTACACTTAACAAAACAACAAAACTAAAAATTAAAAGTATGAGACTATAAATATGAGCTGTGGCAAAATCTAAATTTTCCATACTTTCATATATAGCAATACTAGCTACTTTTGTTTCCCCGCTTAAAGAACCACCTATCATTAATACTATACCAAACTCGCCCATAGTATGTGCAAAACTTATTACTAAAGCGCTGAGTATAGCCGGTTTGATACTTGGTAAGATTACTTTAAAAAGTGTGATGAAAGAATTTTTTCCCAAAGAAAAACTTGCTTCTATAATATTTTTAGAAATTAAAGACATTGCATTATATAAAGGATTAAACATAAAAGGTAAAGAGTAAATGCAACTTGCTATTACCAAGCCTTCAAAAGTAAAAGCTAAAGTGATATTAAAATATTTTTCTAAAAATTCTCCAAAAAAAGAATATTTTGAAAATAAAATCAACAAGTAAAAACCAACAACAGACGGTGGTAAAACTAAAGGTAAGGTTATTATAGTTTCTAGAATTTTTTTTGCTCTAAATTGCTTAAAAGTAAAAACCCAAGCAAGAGGTATGCAAAAACAAAACAAAATTATACAAGTAATAATAGAAAGTTTTATGGAAACTAAAAAAGGCGTCCAATCTATACTTAATAATAATTGCGTCATTATAAAACTTTCTCAAGTCAAAAAAACTTGAGATTATTTTCCTAAATTTGGCTCCATTTCTATAATTTTCCAAGGAAGCCCTTGGGTATTTAACTCATCCATGAAAGGTTTGGCGTCAAATTCTTCCATGTTAAACACACCTTTTCCTTGCCAAATTCCTTTAGCGATTAGCTTTGTTCCTATCATAGCAGGGACACCTGTAGTATAGCTCACAGCTTGCGCTCCAGTTTCTTTAAAGCATTCTTCGTGATTACAAACATTGTAAATATAAACTTGTCTATCTTTTCCATCTTTTACACCACGAATCACACAACCTATATTAGTGTAACCTTTAGTACGAGGGCCCAAACTAGCAGGATCAGGAAGTAAAGTTTTTAAAAATTCTATTGGTATTATCTCTCTACCTTGATGCATAACAGGTTTAATACCTAGCATACCAACATTTTCAAGACATTTCATATGAGTTAAATAACTTTGTCCAAAAGTCATAAAAAATCTTATTCTTTTTAGACCTTTGATATTTTTTACTAAACTTTCAAGCTCCTCATGATAAAGCAAATAACTATCCTTTACTCCTACTTCAGGATAATCCCACTCCATTTTTATTTCCATAGGTTCAGTTTCTATCCATTTTCCATTTTCCCAATAACGACCCTTAGCAGATACTTCTCTTAAATTTATCTCAGGGTTAAAATTAGTTGCAAAGGCATATCCATGATCACCTGCATTACAATCTAGTATATCAATATAATGAATTTCATCAAATAAATTTTGTTGCGCATAAGCACAAAATACATTAGTAACACCTGGATCAAAACCGCTTCCTAAAAGTCCTAAAATTCCTGCTTGTTTAAACTTATCATTTCTTAACCATTGTTCTTTATATTCAAATTTAGCTAAATCAGGATGTTCATAATTTGCAGTATCTACATAGTGAATATTAGTTTGAATACACGCATCCATTAAAGCAAGATCTTGATAAGGCAAAGCCACATTTAATAAAATTTCAGCTCCTGTTTTTTTGATAAGCTCTACAACAGCAGATGTGTCATCTGCATCTATTTGCTCAGTTTGAATTTCTATACCTAAACGCTCTTTTATAAAAGCTGCTATTTCATCACATTTACTTTTAGTTCTACTTGCTAGAGTTATTTTACTAAAAACATCACTATTCATTGCACATTTTACAGTTGCAACGCGACTTACACCACCTGCACCTATAATTAAAAGATTTTTCATTAACTATCCTTAATTTTTTTGAAAATTGTAACAAAAAAACTTTATAAAGCATTGAAATAAAAAATAATTTTTATAATGTTTTTTTAAAATAAAACAAGTAAAATGATGATTTTTTAAATTTTTTAAGGACACTTATGAATTTACAAAGTGTGGAATTTT
This sequence comes from Campylobacter sp. RM5063, assembly GCF_024723655.1. Classification (NCBI taxonomy): domain Bacteria; kingdom Pseudomonadati; phylum Campylobacterota; class Epsilonproteobacteria; order Campylobacterales; family Campylobacteraceae; genus Campylobacter; species Campylobacter sp. RM5063. The sequence continues at coordinate 2,868 of NZ_JANQDA010000019.1, forward strand.
CTTATCCTATTATTATTACTTTTATTACCTATGCATTTTTAATGCTTTTTATAGGTTTTTATTTTTACAAAAAAAATCAAAATAGTAAAGATTATTTTGTTGGAAATGCATCAATGGGACCTGTAATATCTGCCTTAAGTGCAGGTGCTTCTGATATGAGCAGTTGGCTTTTAATGGCTTTTCCCGGTGCTTTATACGCAGCTGGATTGGGACAAATTTATATAGCCATAGGTTTAAGCTTTGGTATGTTCTTAAACTGGACCTTTGTTGCTAAAAGATTAAAGATTTTTTCTCAAATAGCCAAAGAATGTATTACAATTCCTGATTTTTTTGAAAGTCGCTTTCATGATGATAGACATATTTTAAGAAGTATTTGTGCGGTAGTTATTTTAGTATTTTTTACTATTTACATTAGTGCTGGATTAGTAAGTGGTGCTAAACTTTTTGAAAGTGTATTTAATTTGCCTTATATTTTTGCATTAAGTATTGGATTTTTAGTTATTGTTTTATATACTTTTTTAGGTGGCTATAAAGCCGTATGCTGGACTGATATGATACAAGGACTTTTAATGATGAGTTCATTAATCATCATTCCTTTTGTGATGATTTTTGAACTTGGCGGCTTTGGCGAAGCTTTTTCTACTATAAATGATGTAAAACCTCAAGCTTTTGGTTTAGATGGTGGTGGTTGGCTAGTGGTAGCATCAACCTTAGCCTGGGGACTTGGATATTTTGGCCAACCTCATATTTTAATTCGCTTTATTTCTATAAAAAATGTAAAAGAAATTCCTACTGCGACTTTTATAGGCATAACTTGGATGGTAATTTCTCTATTTGGTGCTGCTATGATAGGATTTTTAGGTATTGCTTATATAGCTAAATTTGATCTTACTTTAAATGATCCTGAAAGAATATTTATTGTAATGTCTCAAGTGCTTTTTAACCCTTGGGTGGCTGGAATTTTACTCAGTGCAATTTTAGCAGCCATTATGAGTACTGCAAGTTCTCAATTGCTAGTATGCGCTTCTAGCTTGGTGCAAGATTTTTATACACAAATCTTAAAAAGAAAAACAAATGATAAAAATATTACTTTGTTGTCACGCTTAGGTGTTTTGATTGTAGCGTGTGTAGCTTTTACACTTTCACTTGATGCTCAAAGTCAAATTTTAAGCATAGTCTCTTATGCTTGGGCAGGTTTTGGAGCTAGTTTTGGAAGCGTTATTTTATTTTCTTTATTTTATAAAAATATGAGCAAAGAAGGTGCAATAGCTGGAATGGTTAGTGGGGCTTTAACTGTTGTATTTTATAAGCATTTTGGTTCAAATTTTATAGAAATTTATGAAATCATTCCTGGATTTTTAGTCGCAAGTTGTTTTATTATGATTTTTAGTATAATATTTAAAGCAAAAAAACACACAATAAAACATTATGAAAAAATGCTGAAAGAAATTTAAAATGTTTAAATCTTTTTTTTATTCTAAAAAATGGGCTTTATGGGCTTATTTGGGTTTGTTTTTTTTACTAGCTTCTTTACTTGCTCAAACTTCCATTAATGTTGCAATAAATGAATGGTATAAAGAATTTTACGATGTTTTACAAGATGCAAAAAATCATAGCATAAATGATTTTTATTATTTTATTAAACAATTTTTATATTTAGCACTGCCTTATGTATTAATCGCCACTATCACGCAATATTTTGGAAGCATATATGCTTTTAAATGGCGCGAGGCTATGACTTTTGATTATATTAAATTTTGGCAAAAAAAAGATGATAACATAGAAGGTAGTTCACAAAGAATTCAAGAAGATATCTATAATTTTTCAAAAATCATAGAAAGTTTAGGGTTGGCTTTTGTCAAAGCAATTATGACTTTAGTTGCTTTTGTGCCAATTTTATGGATGTTAAGTGCACATATTAATTTACCTATCTTAAAAGATATTAATGGCTCTTTAGTATGGATTGCATTTTTGGTTTCTTTAGGAGGTTTAGTTATATCATGGTTTGTAGGTATAAAACTACCTGGACTAGAATATAACAATCAAAAAGCCGAAGCTGCTTTTAGAAAAGAACTTGTTTTTGCTGAAGATGATAGAAAAAATTATGCAAGCGATGAAAGTATTTTAAGTTTATTTACCGGGCTTAAAATCAATTATAAAAGATTATTTTTACATTATGGGTATTTTAATATATGGCTTTATTTATTTGAGCAAATCATGGTTATAGTACCCTTTTTAATCATGGCTCCAAGTTTATTTTTAGGACTTATACAACTTGGAATTATCATACAAGTTGGTAATGCTTTTGACCAGGTTAGATCTTCATTTAGCATTTTTATTACCAACTGGACAACTATCACACAGCTTCGTAGTATTTACAAGCGTTTAGATGAATTTGAAAAAAATATAGAATATAGAAAACATTAAATTAATTTAAAATATATCATTATTTTTAAGCTAATTTTATAGTTTTGATTTGATATAATTTTGCGAAATTTTATTAAAGGAGTTTTTTTGGACCCCAGTCAATCTTTAGACTTAAATCAAACACTACCTACTGTTGCCTCTATTGATATAGGCTATTCTACTTTTATGATTCTTGTTGCATTAGCTTTAGTGCTTTTAAATGGATTTTTTGTTTTATCTGAATTTGCTATTGTTAAAGTGCGTAGATCAAAACTTGAAGAAATGGTAAAAGAGAAAAAACGCAATGCAAAAAAAGCTTTGGAAGTCACTTCAAAACTAGATACTTATTTAAGTGCTTGCCAACTTGGTATTACGCTAAGCTCTCTTGCTCTTGGTTGGATAGGCGAACCTGCTATTGCTAAAATTCTTGAAGTTCCTCTAGCAAATTTAGGTTTAGCTCCAGCATTAATCCATACCATAGCATTTATTATTGCTTTTGCTATTATCACATTATTGCATGTTGTGCTAGGCGAGTTGGTCCCAAAAAGCATTGCTATAACCATTGCAGATAGAGCTGTTTTATGGGTTGCAAGACCATTGCATTTATTTTGGTTACTTTTCTTACCTTTCATTAAAACATTTGACTTTTTAGCTGCAGTTTCTTTAAAAATTATAGGTATAAAACCTGCCAAAGAACACGAATTAAGTCACTCTGAAGAAGAGATTAAATTTATTGCGAGTGAAAGCCAAAAAGGTGGGGTTTTGGATGAATTTGAAACTGAAATCATACGCAATGCTGTCGATTTTTCAGATACAGTAGCAAAAGAAATCATGACACCTAGAAAAGATATGATTTGTCTTAATAAACAAAAAAGCTATGAAGAAAATATGCAAATAGTTTGTCAGTATAAACATACACGCTTTCCATACATAGATGGTTCTAAAGATATCATTTTAGGTATGGTGCATATTAGAGACATTATGCAAAATGAACTTAGCAAAGATAAGAAAAATTTAGATGATTTTCTAATCAAAATGATCCTAGTTCCAGAAAATATCAGCATATCTAAAGTTCTTTTCATGATGAATAAAGAACAAGTACATACAGCATTAGTAGTAGATGAATATGGCGGAACTGCTGGTCTTTTAACTATGGAAGATATTATGGAAGAAATTGTTGGTGATATTAACGATGAGCATGATGATTCTAGTCCACATTTTAAAAAGCTTGCAGAAAATATCTATGAATTTCAAGGAAGATATGAAATTAGCGAAGTAGAAGAAATGCTTGATATACGCTTTAATGAAGAATTAGAACAAGTCACTATAGGTGGATATGTTTTCAATCTTTTAGGACGCTTACCGGTGGTTGGAGATAGAATAGAAGATGAATTTTGCTACTACGAAGTCAAAAAGATGGATGGAAATAGCATAGAACGCATTAAAGTTGTACGCAAAAATACTAATGAAGAAGAGTAGCAAACTCTTCTTTTTACTTTTCTATAACACTCAAATCTTATTCATTTTAACTTACAAGGAAAATTTTTATGCAACTACATGATGAAATTAATCAATTTATACAAGAATGCAAAAGCATTATGATATCGTCCTTAAATTTAAATAATCAAACCATATGTTCATATACTCCTATTATAAAAAACAAAAATGACTTTTATATTTATATTAGTGAAATTGCCGAACACTTTGAAGGAGTAAAATACAATAATCAAAACATAGAAATTATGTTTATAGAAGATGAAAAAGATTGCATATCAATCTTTGCAAGAAAAAGGCTTAAATTTAGAGTAGAGAGTGTAGAAATAACAAGAGATAATCAGCTATTTGAACAAGTATTAAATACTTATGAAAATGAAAACAATAAAGAAATAATCCAAGTCATTAAAAATATGCAAGATTTTCATTTATTTCAACTTATACTGAAAAATGGAAGATATGTTAAAGATTTTGGAAAAGCATATGAAATTAATGAAGGAACAATTAATTTAATTAATTCAAAAGGACATAAATAATTCAAGATGAGCTTTTTGCCCATCTTGATAGATTAACCATTTCTTTTTTTGATAATTTCTTCAGAAACATTTTTTGGAACTTCATCATAGTGATCAAATTCCATAGAATAAGTAGCACGGCCTTGAGTTTGACTTCTAAGATCGGTTGAGTAGCCGAACATCTCAGCCAAAGGACAAAATGCTGTAATAATTTTATTACCACCTCTTTCATCCATTGAATTTACTTGACCACGGCGTTTATTTAAATCACCAATAACATCACCCATGTATTCTTCTGGAGTTTCAACTTCAACTTTCATCATAGGTTCTAAGATTACTGCACCTGCTTTTCTAGCACCTTCTTTAAAGCCCATAGAAGCTGCAAGTTTAAATGCCATTTCAGAAGAATCCACTTCATGGTAACTTCCATCATAAACAGTTACTTTAACATCTTCAACAGGATATCCCGCTAAAACACCATTTTGTAATGCCTCTTGAACACCTTTATCAACTGCTGGAATATATTCTTTTGGAATTACCCCACCTTTGATATCATTTACAAATTCATATCCACTACCTGGTTCAAGTGGCTCAAGTCTTAAGAATACATGACCATATTGTCCACGACCACCTGATTGTTTAGCGTATTTGTATTCTTGCTCAACTGTTTTTCTAATAGTTTCACGGTAAGCAACTTGAGGTTGACCAACTTCTGCTTCAACTTTAAATTCACGAAGCATTCTATCAACGATAATTTCTAAGTGAAGCTCGCCCATACCTGAAATGATAGTTTGACCACTTTCTTCATCTGTTGAAACTCTAAAGCTTGGATCTTCTTGAGCTAATTTATTTAAAGCAATAGACATTTTTTCTTGATCTGCTTTTGTTTTAGGCTCAACAGCAACTGAAATAACAGGATCTGGAAAATCCATTCTCTCTAAAATAACCTTATCTTTTTCACTTGCTAAAGTATCACCGGTTAGTGTGTCTTTAAGTCCAACAACCGCTCCGATTTCTCCTGCATATAAAGTTTTAATTTCTTCTCTTTTATTAGAGTGCATTTTCAAAAGACGACCGATTCTTTCTTTTTTATCTTTTGTTGAGTTGTATGCATAAGAACCACTTTCTAAACTTCCTCTATACACACGAACGAAAGTTAATTGTCCAACAAAAGGATCAGTCATAATTTTAAATGCTAGGCCTGCAAACTCACCATCATCAGTTGATTTTACAGAAACTTCTGCACCGTCTTCATATTCACCTTTAATATTAGCAACTTCATCAGGAGCTGGTAAATAAGCAACAACAGCATCAAGTAATGGCTGAACACCTTTATTTTTAAAAGCTGTACCACAAAGCATAGGAACCATAGAAAGACTTAAACATCCTGCTTTAATACCTGCTTTAATTTCTTCTTGAGTAAGCTCTTCACCACCTAGGTATTTTTCCATTAATTCATCGCTTGTTTCAGAAACTGCTTCTATCATTTTTGTGCGATATTCTTCAGCCTTTTCTTTAAGTTCAGCTGGAATTTCTTTTTCTACATAATCAGTTGGTTTATTTTCATCTTCCCATACCAAAGCTTTCATGGTAATAAGATCAATTACACCTTTGAAATTATCTTCAGCACCGATTGGAATTTGAAGTGGAACTGGGTTGCCTTTCAAACGATTTTTGATTTGTTCTTCAACATTAAAGAAATTTGCACCAATTCTGTCCATTTTATTTACAAAAACAATTCTTGGAACACCGTATTTATTAGCTTGTCTCCATACAGTTTCTGATTGTGGTTGAACTCCACCTACTGAACAAAACACCGCAACTGCGCCATCTAAAACACGCATTGATCTTTCAACTTCGATTGTAAAGTCAACGTGGCCTGGAGTGTCTATAAGGTTAATTTGATGGTTTTTCCAAAAACAAGTTGTAGCAGCAGAAGTAATTGTGATACCTCTTTCTTTTTCTTGCTCCATCCAGTCCATTGTAGCTGCACCATCATGCACCTCACCAATTTTATGGCTCATACCTGTAAAGAAAAGAATTCTCTCACTAGTAGTTGTTTTACCTGCATCAATATGAGCTGCGATACCTATATTTCTAACTCTTTTTAAAGGAGTACTTCTTGACATATTTTACTCCTCTTACCAGCGATAATGAGCAAATGCTTTATTAGCTTCTGCCATTTTATAAGTATCTTCTTTCTTCTTGAATGAAGCACCTTTGCTATTAGCTGCATCTAATAATTCTGCTGCTAATTTTTCTATCATAGTTCTTTCGCTTCTTTTTCTAGCAAAAGAAATAATCCATCTTATAGCTAAAGCTTGTTGTCTAGCTGGGCGTACTTCTACTGGCACTTGATAAGTAGCACCACCAACACGACGAGATTTAACTTCTAATAAAGGCTTAATATTTTCAATAGCATCATTAAAAATTTCTATACCTTTTTTTTCTCCACCTTTTTTATCGATAGCTTCTAAAGCACCATACATAATAGTCGTAGCTGTGCTTTTTTTACCATCATACATTAAAGAATTAATGAATTTTGTGATTACTTTGTTTCCATAAATCGGATCTGGCAAGACTTCTCTTACCGGAGCTTTTCTTCTTCTCATAATTTTCCTTCAAATTTATAATTTTACTCAAACAAAATCAAATCTAACGGATTTGTCTGCAATTTTATTACTTAGCTGCTGCTTTAGGGCGTTTCGCACCATATTTAGAACGAGAAACGGTTCTTTTTGCAACACCTGCAGTATCTAAGGCACCGCGAACAATGTGATACTTAACACCTGGTAAGTCTTTTACCCTACCACCACGCACTAAAACAATGCTGTGTTCTTGTAGGTTATGACCTTCACCACCGATATAACTAATAACTTCAAAGCCACTTGTAAGTCTTACTTTGGCAACTTTTCTTAATGCTGAGTTTGGTTTTTTAGGGGTTGTTGTATAAACCCTAGTGCAAACTCCCCTTCTTTGTGGACAATTTTTAAGCGCTGGAGATTTAGATTTCTCTAAAACTTTTTTGCGCTCTTTTCTAACCAATTGATTTATGGTAGGCACAATAATTCCTTTCTTTAAAAAATGTAATAAACTTTGGATAATATCTAAATTTTACTTACAAAAATATAAACTAAAAACAATTTAAATCTTTTTGCAAATTTTCTAAAAACAAACTCACATGATAAGCATCGGTGCTTGCGTGATTTACATTAATACTTAGTGGAATAAAACATTGATTTTTTTCCTCGATAATTTTCCCACTTGTAAGAATAGGAAAAAAATAATTTTCTTTTTTAGGTAAATGTAAAGAGAAATTCTCAAAAATTTATCCAAGGGATTGCTGAAATATTAAAAGAATTTTTAATATTCTCTTTTACAAACATAGTGTTTTCTTTAATGAGTTGTTTATCTTGCTCGAAATTATGTAAAAAGTTTTGAAAATCTTCATTAAATTCAGTCCATAAAACACAAAAAGTCTTTGATTTTTCGCAAAAAGCGGTATAACTTGGATGGATAATATCAAAACAAATTAATTTATCATCCTCTAAGTATAATTTAAATTCAGGTATTAAATTAACATTTTTACTTAAAAAATAGATAAAACTACCATAATAACAAAAGAGTAAAATTTACTAATATCTAATTTAACATTTAATTCAAAAGAGCAGGGAAATTTAGTATAAAATTCAAAATGCTCTTTTCTTGAGTAAGTTTTTAAATCTATAATCTTCAAATTATTATCCTTTAAATTTAAAGATTACAGCAAATCCTATCTAAAAAAATAGATAGGATTGAAATCATTGTTTGTTGGTATTGTATTGTAAATAAACCACATGGGTAGCTAAATACTCTTCAAGACCATGTTTTCCATCAGCTCCACCTATGCCACTTTTTCTAAAACCTGCATGAAATCCTTGCATTGCTTCAAAATTTTCACGGTTAATATAAGTTTCACCAAATTTTATTTCTCTACTAGCTCTCATTGCTATATCTAAATTTTGCGTATAAATAGAACTTGTCAGTCCATATTCACAATCATTTGCCATATCAATTGCCTCATCAAGTGTATCAAATTTAGTAATTGGTAAAATCGGAGCAAAAATTTCTTTTTGCATGATCTCATCTTCATGCTTAACATTTGTAAGAACGCTTGCAGGAAAATAATATCCGCTTGTATCGGTGATTTTTCCACCGCATTCTACAACTGCTCCTTTATTCGTAGCTCTCTCAAGCATTGCTAAAGCATTATCAACCCCTGCTTGATTGACAAGCGGACCCATATCAAAATCGCCTTTCAAAGTGTTTCCAACACTTACTTTACTCATGGCTTTTACAAATTTATCTACAAATTCATCATAAACACTTGTATGCACATAAGCTCTTTCGGCACAATTGCAAACTTGTCCGTTATTGCAAATTCTACTTGCCTTAATCGCTTCTACCGCTAAATCAATATCTGCATCTTTACACACTATAGCCGGTGCCTTCCCGCCAAGTTCTAGAGAAACCTTAATGATATTTTTAGCTGCAGCTTCCATCACTCTAGTTCCTGCTTCAACACTCCCTGTAAGACTTACCATACCTATGTTTTCATTACTTGATAATTCATGTCCTACCACACTACCCTTACCTGCAACTAAATTAAATACACCTTTTGGTAAAGAACTTTGCGAGACAAGCTTTGCAAATTCAAAAGCATTATTTGGAGTTTCACTGCTTGGTTTTATAACAATGGTGTTACCTGTTAGTAAAGCAGGCGCCATCTTTCTTGCGATTAGAAAAAATGGAAAATTCCAAGGTAAAATTCCACCAATTACACCAATGGCACTTTTATATAAATATATATGCTCATTAGCTCTATCACTTTGTATAATTTCGCCTTCATACCTTCTAGCCCATTCAGCAGTATAATCCATATAATCTGCCGTAGAATTAATCTCTACACTAGCTAAAGCTCTAGTTTTTCCTTGCTCTTGCATTAAAATTTCTGTTAAAAAATTAGCATTTTTGCGTATTAAACTAGCTATTTCTCTTAAATGATTTGCTCTTTCAATCGCTGGTTTAGCTTCCCAATTTTTTTGTGCCTTTTTAGCTACTTCAATTGCTCTTTGTGTATCTTCCAAAGAAGCACTTGCTACTCTTGATATTACTTCTTTGGTAGCGGGATTTAAAACTTCTATAAATTCGCCATTGTGTGGGATAAATTCGCCATCAATATAATTTAAATAAGTTGTCATTTTTTCTCCTTTTTTAATCTAAATGAAATACTTCTTCCATATTTAGCCACTTTTGTCCTGCATGAGCTAAAGATATTTGGCAGGGATCTGTAACTTTCCACCATTGTTGTGTATTTTTATCTTTTGCCATCTTAGCCATATCTGCATCAAAATCAACACCTGTATATTCAAAATATGCAAACAAATATTCTCCAAATAAATAAATAGAATAATTTTGTATATTACATTCTTTAATCATCTCACAAACACCTTTATAAGGCTTTGCATGAAGATCTTTATACTCTTGTATTTTTTCCTTTTTAATTTTTATAATTTGACCATATCTTTGCACCTATCCTCCTTATAAATTGATAAAGCATTTTTATAAAATATCTTGTCCAAATCTTTAAAAATATTTCCTTCTATGATAAATTTAGCCCATTTAGCTGGAGCTATTTTTGCCACAGGATAATTACTACCAAATATAAATTTATCTTCACTAAAAACATTCTTTAAAAATGAAAAACATTGAGATATAAAATCTCTATGAATTTTTATCGTAAAATCATCTGGTACGGAAATTTTTATCCATAAATTTGGGAAATCTTTTAATTTATGTAATATTTTTTTATATTCATCAAAATAGTTAATTTTAGGACTGCCCATATGATTTAAAACTACTTTTAAATTAGGATTATCAAATAAAAACTTTTCCAATATCCAAAGCTCTTCGTTTTTCATGCAAGCTTCAAAAGGTATATTAAAAACATTTAGAAGTTCTAATTTTTCTTTAAAATCTGCTTCAAATAGTCTCTTAGCACCCTTTTTACTAGTATGCATTACCTCTCTAAAAGCACATAAGTGTTCTTTGTACTTTAAATCAGCTAAACAAACAAAAAGACCATGTTCTTGTTTTTGCTTTAATGCAAATAAAGCTTCTTTTTCCAAATCATCACTATTTGTTTCAACATACATCGCACCTAAAAAATCAAATTCTTTATACTCATTTTTTACCCTTAAAAAATCATAATTTTGTTCCAATCTATTATTACCTTTTATCCACGAAATAGGCATTTTACTTAAATCCCAAAGATGCAAATGAGAATCAAAAATTTTTTGCATTTTTAAGCCTTTATTTTAGAACCAAAAAAACCATACCATGATACATATAAAAATAATGGGGCCATAGCCAAATATCCCATGCTTGTTCCAAAATAATCATTAATTAAACCCATGATAATAGGCATAATAGCACCACCAACTATACTCATAACAAGTAAAGAACCACCTAATTTCACTTGATTAAAAGGAAGATTTTTTGTTGCAACTGCAAAAATAGTAGGAAAAGAAATGGACATAAAGAAAAATAATGCAATTAAAATAACTATACTAATAAATCCGCTAGCAAAATACAAGCATACACATAAAATCACATTAATAAAAGAATACCATCCTAAAATAGTCTCACCTTTAATTTTCTTCATCAAAGGCGTAGAAAGAATACGACCTAACATAAAAGCAATTAAAGCTATCGAAAAATAATAAGCCCCTTGTTCATCTTTTAGATTTTCATTATGCTCACTAAGATAATTTATAAAAAAAGCTCCTGCACTAACTTGATTTGCTATATACAAAAATTGTGCTAGCAATCCAAAATTAAAATGTTTATGCTTAAAAACTCCAATAGGTTTTGAGGTATCTTTTTGTTCATAATCACTACTTACTGCCGATCCTTCCGGAATTTTATTCAATGCAAAAGCAATCAAGATCAAAATAACAATTGCCGCAATACCAACATACACTAACTGGACATTACCCATATTAGCAAGTAATGCAGCTTCTATTTGTTCTTTACTTGCACCTTCTTCTTGTTTTGTAATAGATAAAAACAAAGCTCCACCTATGATAGGTCCTAAAAATTGACCCAAACCATTAAAACTTTGAGCAGCATTAATTCTAAAACTAGCATTTTTCTCATCACCAAGTTTTACCATATAAGGATTAGCACTAGTTTCCAAAGAACCAATACCGCAAGCTAAAATAAAAAAAGCAAATAAAAATAAGTAAAAATTAGCTAAATTTGTAGCTGGAATAATCAATAAACAACCTATTGCATACAAGATTAACCCAAAAATAATACCAATTTTATAAGAGTATTTATTTGCTATATATCCAGCAGGTAATGCTATGATAAAATAAGCACCAAAATAAGCGAGTTGCAAAAATCCACTTTCATGTTGAGTGATATGTAAATGATTTTGAAAATTCTTATTCATCACATCAATCAGTCCATAACTAACTCCCCATAAAAAGAAAAGAGAAGTTACTAAAATAATTGCTATTTTTATATTTTTAGAGTTATTTAACATATATCCTCCTTGTTATTAAATTTCATCCCAATTTAGAGCTCTATCTAAATGGATATATCCACCATCAGGAGTTAAAATTTGTCCTGTTGTGTGTGAAGCAAGAGGGCTTAGTGTAAAAACTGCTGTGTTTGCTATTTCTTCTATAGTTGTAAAACGATGACCTAATGGTATGCATTTTGCTATTTTTTCATATTGAGCTTTTGGATTTGGAAAATTTGACAACCATTTTTCATAAAGAGGAGTCATAACTTCAGCCGGTGCTATAGCATTAACTCTAATATTATCTTTTGCAAAAGCGCAAGCCCATTCTCTTGTAAAACCTATTTGAGCAGCTTTTGCTGAAGCATAAGCTGAAGTTCTACCTTGTCCTGTTAAGCCGGTTTTACTTGTGATATTTAATATACTTCCTTGTTGCTTTTTAATATATGGTAAGCATTCTTTAGTCATAGTATAATAATGAAAAAGATTATTTTCATAAGATTTAATTAATTCTTCAGTTGTAGCATCTTCTATATGTAAATTATCATTTGCTCCAGCATTATTAACCAAAGCATAAATTCCACCATATATATTAACAACACTTTTAACAAGTGTTGAAATTTGTTCTGTATTTTTTAAATCTATTTGATAAAATCCATAATTTCCACAAATGTCTTTTAGCTCATCATCTTTTTCTTTAGAAATTTCACTTCTTGAAAAAATAATTGGAATCCCACCTTCTAAAGCCCATAATTTAGCAATACCATAACCAATCCCTTTAGCACCACCTGTGATGATACAAATTTTGTTTTTAATTTTTAAATCCATAATATATCCTTTTTTATTAATTTAGCAAGTTGTAGCAAGTCTCCAAACTGAAAAATCATTTTGTTCATTTAACTCTGCCTTTACCAATTCTCCATTTGAAATTCTTATGATCAAATCTATAAGCTCATCACGCACTTCTTTTTTTGTCTTAATCCCATCTATAATACTTCCTGCATTAATATCAATAGCATCATTCATATTTTCATAACAAAAAGTATTAGAACTCATTTTAATAGTAGGTACAATAGCTGAACCTGTAGGAGTACCACGACCTGTAGTAAAAACACAAATATTTGCTCCACCTGCCACCATAGCGCTAAGTTGTTCTATATCATTACCTGGCGTATTCATAAAAGTAAGTCCTTTGGAAATTACAGGTTTAGCATAATCAATCACATCCATTAAAGTTCTAGTACCTGCTTTATAAACACAACCTAAAGACTTTTCTTCTATAGTGCTAAGCCCACCTGCAATATTTCCCGGACTAGGATTTGCTCCGCGTATATCAGCATGAAAAGATTTAACTAAATTCTCATAGCCTAAAATCTTATCATATACCTTTTTAGCTACTTCATCATTTTTTGCTCTCTTAGCAAGTATGGCTTCACACCCTATAAGCTCTGTAGTTTCTGCTAAAATTACTGCGCCACCTTCATCAATTACAAAATCACTTAAACTTCCTAAAGCAGGATTGGCACTAAGACCGCTATAACTATCGCTACCACCACATTCTGTGCCTAAAATCAAATCACTAAAATCGCCATCTGTTTTTTCCAATTTTGCAGCATTTTCAAGCATTTGATTTACTATTTTAACACCCTTTTCTATGGTATTTTTACTACCACCACACTCTTGTATTACTAAATATTCAACCATCTTATAAGGTGTCACTTCTTTTATTTTTTCAGCTACTATTTTCGCTTGTATTACCTCACAACCAAGTCCTACAATTAAAACACCAAAAACATTAGCATTACTCCCATGGCCTATTAAAACATCTCTAGTTTGTAAAGCATCAAATTCGAGTTGAGAACAGCCATGTTGATGATTAATATATACTGCCCCATTGCATTTTCTGGCTATATTTTCGCACACCTTATTAGCACAATGCACGCTTGGTATAATAATGACTTTATTTCTCAAGCCAAATTTTCCATCTTCTCTTCTATAACCCATTATCTTTTTCATATTTATTCCTTATCCCCACGACCTCTAATACCTGCACTATTGTGAATATGCACCCATTCACCTTTATTAATATCACAACTTGCACTAGCTATAGCTTCTGCATATTTGATGACAACTTCATCTTTTTTTATATCTTTTAGTGCAAATTTATGTCCACTTGCAATATCATCTAAAAGTTCTATATTTTCCACGATTTCACCTTTTTTAAAATCACGCAAAGCAGTAGCGACATTATCTTTTTCATTGACTATAATATAGGCTTTCATAATTTTATACCCGTTTCTTTTTCTATAGTTTTAACAAGTTTTTTAGCTTCATTAAAACGAGTATTTAATTCTTCTTTTGTAGCATGTGATAAAGGATGGATGCTTGTATTTGCAAATTCAAATCCTCTAGCTTTTAAAAGCAAAGCAAATCCCATAGGAAAAGCCATACTCATACCAAATCTTATAGCTTTTAATAAACTTTTTTGAATCAGCAAAGCTCTATCTATATTTTTTTCATTGATTGATTTATAAATTTCACTCATAAGTTCTGGAAAAACACCACCTATACTAGTCATAGAACCCTTTGCCCCTATCAGTAGTGCTCCTGCATAAAATTCTTCTCTTCCTACAAAAACATCAAAATCACCAGGCACTACATCTAATATATGATTTAAAAGTAAAGCATCTCCACTGCTATCTTTTATACCCACAACATTATCAAGCTTTGAAACTCTTTCTATAAATTTCAAACTTAGTGCTGGTGCAAAAAGAGGGATGTTATAAATATACAAAGGAAGCTTCACTTTAGAAGATAAATCTTTAATATATTCAAAAAGTGCATCTTCACTTAATTTATAATAATAAGGCATAGCAAGTAATAAAGCATCAAGCCCTAATTCATATGCTTTTTGTGCCAAAGTAAAAGTATTTTGATAAACTGTTGATGCAATACCTGCAATAACAGGGATATTATTTTTTGCAGCTTCTTTTGTAAGTTTCATTATTTTGACTTGCTCTTCTATACCTAAAGCTTGAGAATCTCCTGCACTACCATTACAAAATAATCCATTTAAACCTTTTGAGATACCAAATTCGCAATATTTAATAAATTCGTTTTCATTAATATTTCCACTCATATCATATGGAGTTAATAAGGCTGGTAAAGTTCCCTTTAATATTCCCATATTTTTTCCTTTCATTTTTTGTATATACAAAAATATTTTTATATACAAAAAATATAGCTAAAAATAGAAATTTTTAAAAACATCAAAATGATAAAAAAACAATACAAAAGTCTTATAAAAGTAGTTATAATCAATCATCTAAAGCAAAAACTGCTAATAGAAAATATTTTTTATATTATTAAAAATGTTACTAAAAGTAAAAAATATGATAGAATTTATCTATTGAAAAAGGAGTAAAATGACACATCAACCAACATTAAGAGTTTTAAAAATTTTAGAATTATTGGGCAATAATAATCAAAAAAATACACTAAGCTCTATTGCAAAAGATTTAAATATCCCTCCAGGGACACTTTCTCCTATACTTCAAACTTTACAAGCTAAAAATTACATTAAATGTGATAAAAATAAATTTTACACATTGGATTATAAAATTTTAGAAATTAGCCGTTGTATTTCAATAAAAAATAGCGCATTAGAATTAATTAAAAAACATATGAAAAACATCAGAAACTTAACAGGACAAACATGCCAAATGGGAATATTAAAAGAAGGAAATGTATTTTATTTAGAAAAACTTGATTCGGATAATCAAATACAAATCAAGTCTTTTGTCGGTGCTTCATATCCAGCTTACGCTACATCTTTAGGAAAAGCATTACTAGAAAAGAAAACCTATAAAGAGCTTGAAAAAATTTATCCAAATCCTTTTGAGAAAATAACACCAAATACATTAAATAATCTAAAAGAGCTTTACGAAGAATTATCTTCTATCAAAAAAAACAAAATAGCATTAGAAAGTGGGGAAATGAACCCAGAAATTGAGTGTATGGCCATAGGAATTGAATACGATGAAAAAATTATAGCTGCAATTAGTATTTCATATCATATATTTTACTCAAATGCAAATTTTAAAGAAAAAAATCAAAAAATTTTACTAGAAGAAAAATACAAAATAGAACAAGATTTAAAATTATATTTCCCGGAATTAGAAAATATATATCAATAAAAATCCCTAATTAGGGATTTTTATTCTTTTTCTTTTAATTTAAGTTTTTGTTCTTGATATAATCCCGTTCCAACAGGAATCATACGACCTAAGATTACATTTTCTTTTAGATCTTCAAGATAATCAAATTTACCTGCAATACTTGCTTCTGTTAAAACTTTCGTTGTTTCTTGGAAAGAAGCAGCTGAAATCACGCTATCACTTCCAATAGCCGCTCTTGTTACCCCAAGTAACACAGGTTCAGCCACAGCAGGCTCACCACCATATCTTAAAATTCTTTCATTTTCTTCTCTGAATTTTCTTCTTGAAACTAAATCACCCACGATGAAGTTAGTATGACCACTATCTACAATTTTAACTTGTCTTAGCATTTGTGATACGATGATTTCAATATGCTTATCAGAAATCACAACACCTTGACCGCGATAAACTTGCTGAATTTCAGAAATAAGATAATAATGTAATGCTTTTTCACCTAAAATTCTAAGTACATCATGGCTTGAAATAACTCCATCGGTTAATTTTTCACCCGCATGGATAAACTCGCCATCTCTTACTTGAATACGTTTTGATTTATCTATCAAATACTCTGCACTACTTCCATCTTCTGCTTGAATAATGATTCTTTCTTTTGATCTTAAAGGCTTATCAAATCTAACAACCCCATCAATTTCAGCTACAACGGCAGTATTTTTTGGCTTTCTTGCTTCAAATAATTCAGATACTCTTGGAAGACCTCCGGTAATATCTTTTGATTTAGCTGCTGCCTTTGGTGTTTTAGCTAAAATATCAGCTTGCTTCACCTTATCACCATCATTTACATAAATAACAGTTTTTGGCTCTAATTGATAACGCACTACTTTGTCATTTTCACCTATGATTAACAACGCTGGACGCACTCCACTTGGTAAATACTCATTAATAACAAGCGATCTTTTACCTGTTGCTTCATCAATTTGTTCATCAGCACTATAGCCTGATTCAATATCTTCAAAATTTATAGTACCTGCAACCTCTGCAATTACGGTGTTATTATATGCATCCCATTCAGCAATGATAGTTTTATCTTCTTTGCTTGATTTTGCTATGATAGCTTTAGGATTATCCACAAAAGCACTATCATCAAATTCAATCACGGATTCTCTTGGTATATAATGTCTTTTTGCTTCTCTATCATTTTCATCAGCAATAACAACAAAAACACCTTTTTCTTTAACTACATCACCTTTTTTAAGATTTTTAATCCTATCTAAACCATCACCTTTGAGCATGTAAAATTTTAATGTGCCTTTTGCACCTGCTATAATATCTTGAGTGATAGGATCACCATCTTTTACTAGCAATTCACTTGCATAAGGAATACGATTTGGTATATTCCAACCTTCTTTAATCACTTCAACAATACTTTCATTTTCAGCTACTTCAACACCATCGCTATATGGAATATATAACTTACCTTCGATATTACCACTTACACCAGCAAGCTCATTAGCTTTTGCTAAATCATATTTTCTTAATATAAATTTAGCTTCATTGTTTTTTGCTTTAACACTAACCACCACATCTTCATACGCATGTTCAATATGGATAGTTCCTTTAAATGGAGCTTTGATTTTTGGCTCAACAAGTAAAATAGCAGCATTGCGGTGATTAGCCACTATAGTTTTACCTTGTCTATCTTCATAAGTGTTAAGATTATAAAATCTTACAAAACCTTCTTTGTGTGCTACTACTTGACGATCTTGCAAATCTGTACTAGCAGTACCACCACTATGGAAAGTTCTTAGTGTAAGCTGAGTTCCTGGTTCACCGATTGATTGAGCAGATATAATACCTACAGCTTCACCTGGCTTAACTAATTTGCCCTCACCTAGGTTAATACCATAGCATTTAGAACAAACTCCTTTTTTAGCCTTACAAGTAATAGGAGTTCTAATACTTACACTCTTTACACCACTTTCAACAATTACTCTAGCTTTTTCTTCATCTATTAAAGTACCTTCTGAAAATAAAATTTCATTAGTAATAGAATCAATAATATTTTCAGCTAAAACTCTTCCTAAAATTCTTTCCTCTAAGGTTTCAATCACAACACCATCTGCTGTGATTTCATTAATTTCAACACCCTCATGTGCACCACAATCATCCATTGTAACTTTTACATTTTGTGCCACATCGATAAGCTTTCTTGTTAAATAACCTGCATTTGCTGTTTTTAATGCTGTATCTGCGAGACCTTTTCTAGCACCATGAGTTGAAATAAAATATTCAAGAACATTAAGTCCTTC
Source organism: Campylobacter sp. RM5063 (assembly GCF_024723655.1). Lineage (NCBI taxonomy): Bacteria > Pseudomonadati > Campylobacterota > Epsilonproteobacteria > Campylobacterales > Campylobacteraceae > Campylobacter > Campylobacter sp. RM5063. The sequence continues at coordinate 21,334 of NZ_JANQDA010000019.1, forward strand.
ACGGAAATTTGAAATAATCGGTGTTTCAATGATTGAGCCATCAGGTTTTGCCATAAGACCTCTCATCGCAGCAAGCTGTGAAATTTGAGCTGCTGAACCTCTAGCACCAGAATCTGCCATCATATAAATAGAGTTAAATCCTTCTTTATCTTTTTTAATTAACTCCATCATGTCTTTTGACAAGATATTATTAGTGCTTTTCCAAATATCGATAATCTTATTATATCTTTCACCCGAAGTAATCAAACCTAAATTATATGAATTTTGAATTTCTCTTACTTGTTTTTTAGCTTCTTCTATGCTTTTTTGCTTTTGATCAGGCACAATAATATCAGCAATTGAAATAGAAATACCTGCTTTTGTTGCATATTCAAAACCAAGATCTTTTAATTTATCTAAAAAGCTAGCACTTACTTCAAGGCCACCCTCTTTATAAACATAATCAACCAAAGCTGCGATATCTTTTTTCTTCATGACTTTATTCCACATATTTTCAGGAACAAAATCAGGTAAGATAGACTTAATAATCAATCTACCCGCGGTTGTTGTGATTTTTCTTCCATCAACTACACTTCTAATGCTTGCATGAATATCTAAAGATTTTGCTTCTAGAGCAATCATAACCTCTTCAATACCTGTGCAAATTTTATGCTCGCCTTTAGCACCATCTTTTTCTAAAGATAGATAATAAATCCCCAAAACCATATCTTGAGAAGGTACAGTTACAGAACGACCACTTGCTGGAAGCAAGATATTCATAGATGAAAGCATTAATACTTTGCACTCAGCTATTGCCTCTTGAGATAAAGGCACATGCACAGCCATTTGGTCCCCGTCAAAGTCAGCATTAAATGCCGCACACACTAATGGATGAAGTTGAATCGCTTTACCCTCTACAAGCACAGGATGGAAAGCTTGGATGGAAAGCTTATGCAAGGTTGGAGCACGGTTAAGCATTACAGGATGACCTTTAACAACCTCTTCTAAGCACTCCCAAACCTCATTAGTTTTGTTTTCTATCATTTTTTTAGCTTGTTTTACGGTAGTTGCATAACCTTTTTCTTCAAGCTTAGCTAACAAATGTGGTTTAAATAATTCTAAAGCCATTTTTTTAGGTAAACCGCATTGATCCATTCTAAGTTTTGGTCCAACAATAATAACACTACGACCTGAGAAATCCACCCTTTTACCAAGTAGATTTTGTCTAAAACGACCTTGTTTACCTTTGATAATTTCACTTAAAGATTTCAATGGGCGCTTATTTGCACCTTTAACTGCATTTGCTCTTCTGCCATTATCAAACAAAGCATCAACTGCTTCTTGTAGCATTCTTTTTTCATTTCTAATGATAATTTCAGGTGCATCAAGCTCCATAAGTCTTTTTAAACGCGTATTTCTATTGATAACCCTTCTATATAAATCATTCACATCAGAAACTGCAAATTTTCCACCATCTAAAGCTACCAAAGGTCTTAAATCAGGTGGCAATACAGGTAAATTTGTGATCATCATCCACTCGGGACGATTTGGTACTACTTCATCAATATTTGTATTGCTATTTAAATTACTGTTTAAGAAATTTTCTACCACTTTTAAGCGTTTGATGATAGTTTTTTTCTTTGCTTCTGAATTAGTTGCTGCAATATCTTCTTTTAATTTATTTAAAAGCTCGACAAGATCTAAATTTGCTAGCAAATCTCTAACAACTTCACCACCCATTCTAGCTTTAAATCCACTACTTTCATAGCGTTGCATTAAATTTAAATACTGCTCTTCATTTAACACATCACAAAATTCAACTTTTTTAGTATTTTCATTATCATAGTATGCATCACCTGGATTTTCTACTATATATGCTTCATAATATAATACGCGTTCTAAGTCTTTCATCTTTACGCCGAGTAAAGTACCGATACGACTTGGTAAAGAGTTCACATACCATATATGTGCTACTGGGGTAACTAGCTCAATATGCCCCATTCTTGAACGACGCACTTTAGAACTAGTAACTTCAACACCACATTTTTCACACTTAATGCCCTTAAAACGCATTTTTTTATACTTACCACAAAGACACTCATAATCTCTTACTGGTCCAAAAATTTTAGCACAAAAAAGCCCATCTCTTTCAGGCTTTAAAGTTCTATAATTAATTGTTTCTGGTTTTTTTACTTCCCCATAAGACCATGATTTGATTTTTTCAGGACTTGCAAGCCTTAATTGAAAAGCTTCAAAGTCTCTAGGTCTGCCATCTTCTTTTATTTCGATAGGTTTAAATTTACTCATTATTCTCATCCTTATCAAAAATCTCAACATCTAAAGCAAGAGATTTTAATTCATTTGTAAGTACAAAGAATGTCTCTGGAATACCTGTTGCTGGAACATTCTCGCCTTTTGTTAAAGCTTTATAAGCACTAAATCTACCCTCAACATCATCAGATTTTATGGTTAACATTTCTCTTAGAGTATGAGCTGCTCCATAAGCTTCAAGAGCCCAAACTTCCATCTCACCAAATCTTTGCCCACCAAATAATGCTTTACCACCAACTGGTTGTTGTGTTACTAAGCTATAAGGTCCAGTGCTTCTTGCGTGAACTTTTTCATCTACTAAATGGTGTAATTTAAGCATATACATACATCCAACATGCACACGCTCTGCCATTTTTTCACCAGTTCTTCCATCATAAAGTTCGCTTTTTCCATCCATAGCTATTTTAGCCATTTCAAAAAGCTTACCAAATTCTTCAACCGTTACACCTTCAAATACAGGAGTAGCAAATTTTACCCCTTTAGCCCAATCTCTAGCATAAGAAATAAGTTGCTCATCATTTAAAGTTTGTACAAATTTCTTTTCTAACTCAAGTCTAGATACACTACAAATTTCAAGAATTTTTTCGCGTAATTCTTTTACAAAATCTTTTTGTTTTCTATCAAAAATTTCTTGAATTTGATCACCTAGTCTCATACCAACAATCCCTAAGTGACTTTCAAGAATTTGTCCTATATTCATACGACTTGGAACCCCTAGAGGATTTAAAGCTATATCAATAGGTCTTCCATCAGGTAAATAAGGCATATCAACTTCTGGAACGATATTAGATACAATACCTTTATTTCCATGGCGTCCTGCCATTTTATCCCCAACTTTTAATTTTCTCTTAGTCGCAATATATACTTTAACAAGTTTTACCACTCCACTTGGTAAAATATCATCTTTTTCTAAAATTTCTAATTTTTCATCATGCTCTGTTTTAAGCTTTTTCTTCTCGTTTTGGAAGTGATTTTTTAAATCATCATATTCTTTTTGTACTTCTTTAGAATAAGCTTTAACTAAAGAATTTAATGCAAAACGATTAATTTTTTCCAACTCGGTAATTTCTACCTTGGAACCTTTTTTATATTTAACACCATTTATTTCTTCGTCTGAATTTAAAGGTGATTTAGAAAGCAAAGAACATACTCTTAAAGTTTCTTCTCTGTCCATCATCAAAAGTCTATCGTGATGTTCTTTTTCAAGATTTAATTTTTCATCATCATAGGCTTTTACAGCACGAGCATCTTTTTCATAACCTTTTTTAGTAAATATTTTTACATCTACAACAACACCTTCCAATGAAGCAGTTGCATATAAAGATTTATTTACAACATGTCCTGCTTTTTCACCAAAAATAGCTCTTAGTAATCTTTCTTCAGGCGTAGGTTTTACCTCACCTTTAGGTGAAACTTTACCTACCAAAATCATACCGGGCTTTATATGAGTTCCTATTTTCGCAATACCACTCTCATCAAGATGTGCTAAATCTTCCTCTTTAACATTTGGAATATCTTTTGTAATCTCTTCAACGCCATCTTTAAGTTCTCTAGCCTCTACTTCTTTTTCATAAATATGAACACTAGTGAAAGTATCTTCGCGTAAAATTTTCTCACTAATTACAATAGCATCTTCATAATTATATCCATGCCATGGCATAAATGCGATCAAAGCATTTTTACCAATAGCAAGTTCTCCTTGATCCATACTTGGACCATCTGCAATAATTTGACCTGCTTGAATAAATTCGCCTTTTTTCACAATCGGGTGTTGAATAAAAGTTGTATTTTGGTTAGTTCTTAGATTTTTTTCCATTTTATAATGATCAATAAATGGTCCATTTTCATCTTCACCTAAAATGAAAATATTTTTATTATCAACTTTTTCTACAATACCTGCTCTTCTAGCTTTAATAGCTTCCCAAGCATCACGCGCAATGATTTTTTCCATACCAGTACCTACTATAGGTGCTTGTGCGGTTAGTAAAGGCACTGCTTGACGCTGCATGTTTGAACCCATCAGGGCCCTGTTTGCATCATCATGCTCCAAAAATGGAATCAAAGAAGCTGCAACCCCTACTATCATACCTGAACAAAGGTCAATCAAATGCACTTCTTCTCTTCTTGCTAAGATTGTTTCACCATCTTGTCTTGCTTCAACAAATTCTTCAACAATATTACCTTTTTCATCAATTTTAGTTGAAGCAGCTGCGATCACTAAACCTTCTTCTTGAGTAGCGGTTAAATAAACAATTTCATTGCTTACTTTTCCATTTTCTACTTTCTTATAAGGTGCTTCAACAAAACCTAGATCATTTACTTTAGCATAAGTTGAAAGCGTATTAATCAAACCGATATTTTGACCTTCTGGAGTTTCAACAGGACAAATTCTTCCATAATGCGTTGCATGAACATCACGCACTTCAAAACCCGCTCTTTCTTTTACTAAACCACCCTCGCCAAGCGCAGATAAACGACGCTTATGAGTTACCTCGCTTAATGGATTTGTTTGATCCATAAATTGAGACAATTGACCACCGGTAAAAAATTCCATAATTGTCACAGTAATTGTTTTAGGATTGATTAAGTCATAAGGCATTACTTTATCAATATCTGCATTTAATGCGGTAAATTTATCTCTAATTGATTTTTGCATTTTAGCAAGACCCACATGAAGTTCATTAGCTAAAAGCTCTCCAATCGATCTAATACGACGATTACCTAAATGATCTCTATCATCAATATGGCCTCTACCATTTTTTACTTTAATTAAATATTTTGCAGTTTTTACTATATCTTCATTTGTTAAAACTGTAACATATTCAGGTGTATCTAATCCTAGTTTATGATTCATTTTCATACGACCAACTTTTGTTAGATCATATCTTTCAGGATTAAAAAATAAATCATTTACAAAAGCTTTTGCAGCATCTTTTACTACAGGCTCGCCTGGTCTCATTACTTTATAAATTCTAATAGCTGCTAAATCATTTTCATCTTCTATATTTTCAGTTTGTTTTAATAATTTTAAAGTCTCATTATCTTGAATGAAAGAATTAATAATAGCAGCATCAACTCCATTTGCTAAGTCATTTGCAATATCAAATTGTTTTTCTTCTTTAATTTTAGCTAATTTTCCCTCATCTAATAGCGTTAAAGAATCAAATAAAACCTCACCGGTTTCTTTATTAATAATAGGGTTAGCTAAATATCTATTTGTTAAAATTTCAATTGGATATTCAACCCATTTAACACCGTCTTTTATAAGTTGCTCAGCTTTTTTCTTTGTCATTCTTTTACCGGCTTGATGTACAACATTGCCTTTTTCATCTTTTAAGTCATATTCGACTCTATCTAAAAAGTCATTTGGATTAAATTCAGTTAAAAATTTATCTTTTTTAACATGAATAGTTTGTATAGGGTAAAATAATTTTATAATATCTTGCTTTTTATAACCAAGTGCTCTAAATAAAATAGTAATAGGCACTTTCCTTCTTTTATTAATACGCACATAAAGCACATCTTTTGCATCATACTCAAAATAAAGCCAAGAACCACGATCTGGTATAATTTGAGCTGTATATACTAACTTATTTGCAACAGTAGAACTTTCTTCTTCTTTAAAAATAACACCTGGACTTCTATGAAGTTGATTTACAACAACTCTTTCAACCCCATTAATTATAAAAGAAATTCTATCTGTCATTAAAGGAATTTCTCTAATATAAATTTCTTGTTCTTTGATATCTTTTATACCGATTTTTTCACCCGTTTTTTCATCTTTTTCATGTAAAGTTAAACGGATTTTCATTTTCAAATTTACAGAATAAGTTAAACCTCTTTCCATGCACTCTCTAATAGTGTATTTAGGTTTACCTACTTCACTACTTACATATTCTAAACTTAATCTATTTTGTGGATCATGGATTGGAAAGATAGATTTGAAAACTTTTTCAATTCCACTTTCTGAATTTTTTGCATCTAAATTTAAAAAATAATCAAAACTCTTTTTTTGTAATTGTAATAAATTTGGAATGTCTATTTGTTGTGGAACATTCGAGAAGTCTATTCTTAAACGATTTCCTGATTGTGAATTTAACATATTATTATACCCCATGGTAAAAGTATTGAAAGAAAGAATCCTTATTAAAGGAAAACAAGAAAGGATATAAAATCCTTTCTTTTAAAAATAAAAAATTATTTAAGTTCAACCTTAGCGCCAGCTTCTTCAAGTTGTTTTTTAGCTTCTTCAGCTTCAGCTTTACTAACACCTTCTTTAAGAACTGATGGAGTTTGCTCAACTGCATCTTTTGCTTCTTTTAATCCAAGACCAGTTAAAGCACGAACAACTTTAATTACATTAATTTTTTTATCGCCACCATCTTGTAATACAATATCAAATTCAGTTTTTTCTTCAGCAGCACCGCCAGCAGCACCCGCAACAGCAGCACCCGCAACCATAACTGGAGCAGCAGAAACACCAAATTTTTCTTCAAATTCTTTTACTAATTCTGAAAGCTCAAGAACACTTAGGTTAGAAATAAATTCTAATACATCTTCTTTAGTAATTGCCATTTTTTATCCTTTTTATAATTTTATTCAGCTTCTTTTTTTTCTTTTAATGCATTTAATCCAATTGTAAAATTGGTGATTGGTGCATTCCAAACTTGCAAAAGCATAGCAAGTAATTCATTACGAGAAGGCATTTTAGCTAAAGCTTTAACTTTATCTACAGAAGCAACTTCGCCTTCGATAAATGCAGTTTTGATCTCAAATGCTTGATTAGCTTCGCTAAATTTATCAGCAACTTTTGAAACATTTAATTGGTCTTCACCCCAAAGATAAATATTAGTATCTTTAAGTTCCATTCCATCTTTGCCGGCATTTTTAAGAGCAATACTTGCTAAAGTATTTTTAATAATTTGAACTTTAACATCCATTTCTCTCGCATTATTTCTTAACTCTTCAAGTTTTTTAGTATTTAAACCCTTATAGTTACACACTACAACAGCCTCACTAACTTTAAAACCTTCTTCAAGTTTAGAAACAAGTTCAACTTTTTGGCTTTTAGTCATCTTTACTCCTTTCCGACCGGTGATTTCAAGCAGAGCAGAAAAATCTAATTAAGTCCTAAGACCTCGGCTATCTCCAATCTAAGATAAAAATTAGATAAAATAAAAGTTATTATCTTATCTAATTTTTATTAATGAGAGTAAAACTCTCATTAATTTTATTTTGTATCAAGTAATTCTTGAGTATCAAGAGAAAGAGAAGGACTCATAGTTAAAGAAAGACTAGCATTTTTAATATATCTTCCTTTTGCAGCAGCTGGCTTGTGTTTATTAATAGCTTTTACAAATGCTGTCATATTTTCTTTTAATTGTTCTTGAGTAAAGCTAACTTTACCTAAACCTGCATGGATATTTCCTTGCTTATCAACACGGAAGTTAACTTGACCATTTTTAGCATTATTCACAGCTTGTGCAACATCCATTGTCACAGTACCTGTCTTAGGATTTGGCATTAAACCTTTAGGTCCTAAAATACGACCTACTTTACCAACTAAACCCATCAAATTTGGAGTAGCAATTAAAACATCAAAATTCATATTTCCTTTTTGAATTTCTTCTACTAAATCATCACTACCAACTATATCAGCACCTGCATTTTTTGCCTCATCAGCTTTTGCATCTTTTGCTATAACAGCAACACGCACTTTTTTACCTGTACCACAAGGTAAAACTACACTACCTCTTACCATCTGATCTGCATGTCTTGGATCAACATTTAATTTTAAAGCAATTTCAACTGTTTCATCAAATTTAGCAGATGCAAGAGTTTTAACTGTGCTTATTGCTTCATCCATTAAGTAATTTTTATTTGAATCTATTTTTTTTAATAATTCTGTAAATCTTTTAGTATTTTTTGACATTAATTTTTCTCCGCATTTTATATAAAGTGCTACCGCCTTTTTAAACTCTTGGCGGTAAAGAGTATTAATCTACGATTTCAACACCCATAGAACGAGCAGAACCCATAATAATCTTAGCAGCTTGCTCTCTGTCTTTTGTGTTCATATCAGCTATTTTTTTATCAACAATTTCTAAAACTTGTGCTTTGGTTAATTTACCTACTTTATTTTTTAAAGGATTATCCGCACCTTTAGAAATACCTGCAGCTTTTTTGATTAAATCAGTAGCTGGTGGTTGTTTTGTGATAAATGTAAAGCTTTTATCTGCATAAACAGTAATAACAACTGGAATATTAAAGCCAGCCATATCTTTTGTTCTTTCATTAAATGCCTTACAAAATTCCATAATATTAACACCTTGTTGACCCAAAGCAGGGCCAACTGGAGGTGATGGATTAGCCTTAGTAGCAGCTATTTGTAATTTTATTTCCCCTACGACTTTTTTAGCCATAACCTTACTCCTTTACTTGCTATATTATCAAACTATTTTTTCAACTTGAGAGTATAAGATCTCTACTGGAGTTGATCTGCCAAATATTGAAACATTTAGCTTTAAAACCCCTCTAACCATATCATATTCTTCTACAATACCAACAAAGTTTGCAAAAGGACCTTCGGTTATTCTTACACTTTCTTCTTTATCAAATGAAATTTTAGGTTTAGGTGCTGCTTTATTTTTCACCTTTTCTAAAATAAGATTGATATCTTTTTCACTCAATGGGGTTGGTTTTTTACTTTCCCCTATAAAACGACCAACTTTTGGCAAAGATTGAATTTTATGCCAAAGTTCTGTTGATAAGTCAATATTGGCAAATACATAGCCTGAATACAAACTTCTTTCGCTTATTTTTTCTTTACCATTTTTAAATTCAATCACATCTTCAGTTGGAACAATTACCTCTAGCAATTGCTCTTGAATTCCATGATCTCTAACTAAATTTTCTATGGCTCTTTTTACAGCCATTTCACTACCTGCATAAGTTTGAATTGCATACCATTTATGATTCATTATTTTATCCTATAATCTTAGATAATGAAAATGACATAATCAAGTCAACCAATGCTAAAAATAATGAAACAACAGTAACAACTACAAAAACAGTAATATAAGCATTTCTAACTTGCTCTTTCAAAGGCCAAATAACTTTTGATAGTTCAGCTTTTGATAATTTAAAATAAGTTATTAGTTTTTCCATATTTAACCTTATTTTGTGGCAGGGCAAGAGGGATTCGAACCCCCAACCATCGGATTTGGAATCCGGTGCTCTACCGTTGGAGCTATTGCCCTAAGGGCTTTTATATAAAAGCCTTAACTTTTTAATTTAACTTCTTTATGAACTGTATGTTTTTTTAATCTTGGGCAATATTTTTTTAATTCTAATTTTTCAGTTGTATTTTTACTATTTTTAAAAGTACTGTAATTAATATCACCGCACTCTTCACATTTCAAGCCAACTTTAATTCTCATTTTTATTCCTTAAAAAGCGAGATAAAATCTCGCTTATGATTATTTAATAATTTTAGATACAACACCTGAACCAACAGTACGGCCACCTTCGCGGATAGCAAAACGAGTACCTTCTTCAAGTGCAACTGGTGCAATAAGACTTACAGTAATTCTAACATTTTCACCTGGCATAACCATTTCAACGCCTTCTGCAAGTTGGATAGAACCAGTAACATCCGTTGTTCTTACATAGAACTGTGGTCTATAGTTATTGAAGAATGGAGTATGACGACCACCTTCATCTTTATTTAAAATATAAACTTCTGCTTCAAAGTCAGTATGTGGAGTAATTGATTTTGGCTTGGCAAGAACCATACCACGAAGAACATCTTCTTTTTTAGTACCACGTAGAAGAACACCTACGTTATCACCTGCTTCACCTTGATCCATTTCTTTTCTAAACATTTCAACACCAGTTACTGTAGTGCTTTGTGTTTCTCTAATACCAACGATTTCAATAGTGTCACCAACTTTAACAACACCTTTTTCAATTCTACCAGTAACAACTGTACCACGACCTGAAATTGAGAATACATCTTCGATTGGCATTAAGAAATCTTTATCTGTATCACGAGCTGGAGTTGGAATATACTCATCAACTGCTGCCATAAGATCTAAGATTTTTTTAGACCATTCACCATCTTGTCCAGCTTTTGCTTCTTCAAGAGCTTGTAAAGCAGAACCTGAAATAATTGGAGTATCATCTCCTGGGAAATCATAAGAACTTAACAGTTCTCTAATTTCCATTTCAACTAATTCTAATAATTCAGCATCATCAACCATATCAGCTTTATTCATGAAAACAACGATATATGGTACACCTACTTGGCGAGAAAGCAAGATGTGCTCTCTAGTTTGTGGCATTGGACCATCTGCAGCAGAAACAACAAGAATAGCACCGTCCATTTGAGCAGCACCAGTAATCATATTTTTAACATAGTCAGCGTGACCTGGGCAGTCTACGTGAGCATAGTGACGATTTTCTGTTTCATACTCAATGTGAGAAGTTGCAATAGTAATACCACGCTCTTTTTCTTCAGGAGCATTGTCGATATTATCATAATCTTTAAGCTCAGCCAAACCTCTTCTTGAAAGAACAGCAGAGATAGCAGCTGTTAAAGTAGTTTTACCGTGGTCAACATGACCAATAGTACCAATATTTACGTGAGGCTTATTACGTGAAAATTTTTCTTTAGCCATCTTTTTCCTCCATATAAAATTTACAAACAAATACTAATTTATGTTTTATAATCTTTTGAAATCAATGGAGCTCATAGCGGGACTTGAACCCGCGACCTCTCCCTTACCAAGGGAGTGCTCTACCTCTGAGCCATACGAGCGCTCAGAAAAATTAAAAACATAAATTATAAAATTTTGGAAATTGAAACTGCTAGAAATTCTTAATTTAAAAACAGCTCCCAGTTTCACTCTACCAAAATTAGGTTGGAGCGGGAAACGGGACTCGAACCCGCGACCCTCAGCTTGGAAGGCTGATGCTCTAGCCAACTGAGCTACTCCCGCAAAGCAATGGTGGTGAGTCGTGGATTCGAACCACGGAAGGCGAAAGCCAGCAGATTTACAGTCTGCCCTCGTTGGCCACTTGAGTAACTCACCATGATAAAAATGCTTTTTATTTCTGGTCAAACACTGCTATCAACAATGGAGCTGGTTAAGGGACTTGAACCCCCGACCTGCTGCTTACAAGGCAGCTGCTCTACCAACTGAGCTAAACCAGCAAAAAATAAAGTTGAATTATAATGTAATTTTGAATTAATGTCAAGTGTTTTAAATAATTTTATATAATTTTTAAAAAAATAAAGGATTGATTATGAAAATTTTATTTTCACCTAGCGAAAGCAAAAATAAAATAAATACGCAAGGTTATATAAATAAAAACTCTTTTGTTTTTAGTAATTTATATAGTAAAAGACTTGAAGTACTTACAAAATATAAAAATCATATAAAACAATGCAATGAAGTTGAACTTGAAAAATTTTTTGGTATAAAAGATGCAAGTGAAATAGAAGAATTAACTCATGATATTTTAACAAAAGAAACAAACAAAGCTATTCAAAGATATAATGGAGTTGCTTTTGATCATTTAGACTATGAAAATTTAAGCGAGAATTCAAGAAAATACATAGATGAGAATGTTTTGATATTTTCTAATCTTTTTGGTCCTATTTTAGCAAAAGATTTAATACCTTATTACAAATTAAAACAAGGAGAGAAAATTAAAGAATTTAATATAGAAAAATATTACAAAGATAGTTTCTCTGATGAACTCGATAAATTTTTAGAAAATGAATTAGTCATTGATCTTAGAGCTAAATTTTATGAAAAATTTTATACCATTAAAAAGCCTTTTTTAACTTTT
>NZ_JANQDA010000020.1:0-28223 GCF_024723655.1 Campylobacter sp. RM5063
TGGAGAGTTAAATTTTAGTAAAACACAAAACAAGTGATACTATAACTTTAACCAAGTAATTCCATAGCATCTTTGTATACACTAACTAGCGAAGCTAAAGTAACAAAAGCACCGATAATTAAAAAAATCATTTCAATTTTTTTCTTTTATTCTCTTTTATTTTTTCCTTTTTATCTTCTTCTTGATTTTGCTCAATATGCAAAATATCAACAAGATTTTCTATTTGAATTTTTAATTCTTGATGTTGCTCTAAAATATTATAATAATGAAATACAATTTTTCATATTGTGTGTTTTTGTTGGTAGTTATAATGTATTGGGTTGCTAAAAAAATATTTCAAATTAAAAACATAAAAATCTTTTTTAATATCAATAACATCATGGTAGTTTTCTTTATCTATAATACTTGAAGTCAAATTCAAATAATACTCCATTTTCTCACGATAAGCCAAAGAAAGTGCAAACATAGTCATTGTATCTTTAAATTTACTTTCACAATTGTTAAATTTAGCCTGAAACAAAAAAGCCTTTTTCTGAAAACACAACTTTAATATCTGGATTATCATAACAATTTGATTTATCTATTTTTAATGTAAAACTACCTCTTAATAGTTGCGATATTTTACCATCATTCATATTTTCATCAGTATATGCAACTATATAATCTATCACACTTTTTTTAAATTGACAATACTCTTGACCTACGAAAACTCCATCTTTTATACATATAATACATATATCAAAAATTTTATATATTAGTATTGTACCTTTGGCATAATTTTGATCTTCTATATTGGTATAAATTTCTAAATTTTGCGCCAAAAAGATATGAAAAAAAATCCTTTAGCCTTGTATCTTTTTTAAATTTATCCTTGCAAAAATTTTCGATAATTTTAACTTGATATATATTTACCATGATATCTTCCTAATATTTGCAATATATTTTAATTAAAATATTATTATTGTGCAACTAAAAATAAATTATATATAGGTTTTCATATTTGAGTAAAATCTAAATTAGTGGTGCGGATGAAAGGATTTGAACCTTCACGCATTGCTGCACCAGATCCTAAGTCTGGCGTGTCTGCCAATTTCACCACATCCGCAAAAGTGGTACGCTCAAGAGGATTCGAACCTCTGACCTACGGCTTAGAAGGCCGTTGCTCTATCCAGCTGAGCTATGAGCGCAAAAAAATAAAAGTAACAATGGGCTTATGGTGCGCCCGATAGGAATCGAACCCATAACCTACAGATCCGAAGTCTGTCGCTCTATCCAGTTGAGCTACGAGCGCTGATGGGGTGAGTGATGGGAATCGAACCCACGACCCTCAGGACCACAATCTGATGCTCTAACCGACTGAGCTACACTCACCATTTATAAAAATGGTCGGGGTGAAAGGATTCGAACCTTCGGCCCCTTGGTCCCAAACCAAGTGCGCTAACCAGACTGCGCTACACCCCGATGTATAAAAATAAAGCGTTATTTTACATAAAAAAATATTAAAAGTCAAGATAAACAAGAATATTTAGCATAAAAAATGCTAAATATTTTAAGAATTATTTGTTTGTTTTTTTTGTGAAATAATGTTTAAAATTTCAACTACCAAAGAAAAGGCCATAGCTACATAAATATAGGCCTTATCTATATGAATATCAAAACTTTCACATACTAAAACAAAACCTATCATTACTAAAAATGCCAAAGCTAAAATTTTAATGCTTGGATATTTTTCTACAAAATCTGCAATTGGCTTAGAAGCAAAAAGCATTACTAATACTGCAATAATAACAGCAATAATCATAATCTCTATATCTTGAGCAATACCCACAGCAGTAATAACACTATCTAGAGAAAATACTATATCTATCACAGCTATTTCAGCAACTACAATCCAAAGTTTATTGCTGATTTTTATATTACTTTGACTTTCCTCTTGATGTGTTATACTTTCTTTGATTTCTTTGATAGATTTAACTATCAAAAACAAACCTCCAAGCAAAAGCACCAAATCCCTACCTGAAATTTCATTGCCTAATATACTAAATAAAGGTGTAACAAGTTTCATAACCCAAAACAAAGACAATAACAATAAAATTCTAGTAATCATCGCAAAAGCAAGGCCTAAAACTCTACCCTTATCTCTATGTTCTGGTGGTAATTTAGAAACCAAAATAGCCAAGAAAATGATATTATCAATCCCTAGCACAATCTCTAAAGCTGTAAGCGTAAGCAACACTACCCACGCATCCACACTAAAAATCCACTCAAACATTTAACTTCCTTAAAATAAAAAGCGTAATTATAATGATAAAAAATTAATCATTTTCAAAAATTTCAACAATAGTTGCAGGTAAAATTTCATACTCTAATTTATGAATTTTATCTTCAAATTCTTCAAAGCTTAGTTTAGCTTTTTCAAACGCCTTTTGAGCAATGATTTTACCACCATCAAGCTCTTCATTAACCCAATGCACGCTAACACCCGCAACTTTCATATCGCTCTCATAACTTTCTTTGATAGCATGAGCACCTTTAAATAAAGGAAGCAAAGAAGGATGAAGATTAATAGCTTTTATATTTTGAGTGAAAATAGGACTTAAAATTCGCATAAATCCTGCTAAGATGGTCAGATCTGCTTGACTTTCTTTTATAATTTTTACCAACTCTGCGTCAAATTCTTCTCTTGAAGTAAATTTTTCATGCTCTATAATTTGAGTATTAAGGTTATATTTTAAAGCTCTTTGTATACCATAAGCTTCTTTTTTATTGCACACGCATAAAACCACTTCAAAGGTATTTTTACCAAAAGTTTTTTTATGTAATTTTGCTAAAATATTTTCCAAATTACTTCCATTACCACTAAATAAAATTGCTAATTTTATAAGCATTTTAACCCCTTTATCAATTTTAAAGCATCAAAACTAATTTTGTTTTTCTTATAATTTTTAGCTACTAAAGCATGAGCTAATACTGCATTTTTAGCAGCCTCTAAAGCATTAAATTTAGCTCCAAGCAAAGCTGCTATCATACCACTTAACACATCCCCACTTCCACCTTTTGCTAAAGCTTCATTGCCACAATTTACTATAAAAAATTTTTCTTTTTGAGCAATAATAGGATTAGCTCCTTTTAATACCAAAACACATTGAAATTTAGAACTAAACTTTCTTGCATAAAAAAAGCGTTTGTTTTGAATTTCTTCTACGCTTATATCCTCATTAAAACAAAGTTTTAAAAGCATACAAAATTCTTTAGGATGAGGGGTTAAAACAACATCTTCTCTAGCAAGATATGAAAGTAAATTTTCACTTTGAAAGCAATTTGCGTCTAAAACTAAAGGAATGTTTTTTAATCTTTCATCTTTTAAAATACTTAAATCATCAAGTCCCATACCTATAGCAGCTGCATTTATTTTGCTTTCAATATCATCTTTTAGCACAATCAAAGGTGAAAAACTTTCTTTAGCCACTAAAGATACAAGTCCTGCTCCAAATTCTAAAGCACCAAGTCCTGCTAGAGTACCTGCACTTTTATTTGCAAAAATATAAATATGGCCAAAATCGCCTTTATTTGAGTTAATCTTTTTTGTAATAAGTTTTAAATCTTTTTTTTCTAGTAAAAAACTTGAAGTATTTTGCATATAAGGTTTTAAACCCAAATTCGCAATTTTAATTTTACCTGCAAATTCTTTTGCAAAATCTTCTAATAAAATTTCTTTAATCACTCCCATGCAAAGAGTATAATCAGCCTTAAAACATAGCTCTTGTCCAAGCCCGCTAGGAACATCACAAGCTATTTTTAAAGCCTTACTTTTAGCAATTTTTTTAAAAATTCTTTGCAAATTTTCATCTAAAGCTTTATTTAAACCACTCCCAAAAACACAATCAACAATGATGTCAAAATCTTTAAATTTAGGTTCTTTTTTTAAAAATTTAAAACCTATATTTTTTAAAATTTGCTCTTGCTTGATAAACATTGTATTTTTTTTATATGGCATAACAAAAGCAAAAGCTTTTTTTAAATGCCTTATAGCCACAAGTCCATCAGCTCCATTTCCACCAGTACCGAGCAAAAATAAAATTTTGGCATTTTTTATGTTTTTACTTTTTTTCTTAATCAAATTTGCAAGCTCTATGCCTGCATTTTCCATCATTAAAAACTCATCCAAACCTTTTTCAATAAGTTTTTTTTCATAAGAAATATTATCTTTAAATACTGCTTTCATCGCTCATCTCACATTTTATAAATTTTTGAGTTTTAGCGCCTAGCTCTTTAAGCTTTATCACTCTTGAAGCGATATTTCCACTTCCATGAGTAAGCTTTGTTTGCATATTATCTACATTTGTGTTTAATCTTTTAACATTTTCTTTGATTTTTTCAAAATCATCCAAAACGCCTGCAAATTTATCATGAAATTTACCCAGTTCATCAAAAGCTTTTAAGATATTTTCATTACTTTGTATATTTTTCCATGAAATATTTATAGTATTTAATGCCATAAAAAGAGTGTTTGGTGTAGTTAAATAAACCTTTTTTTTGTAAGCGTATTGATAAATTTCAAGATCTACATTTAAAATCAAATCTAGAATATTTTGATAAGGTATAAAAAGCAAAACAAACTCATAAGTGTGTTTATCATACTGCATATAAGGCTTTTTAGCTAACTCATCAATCCTTGATTTTAGATTATAAGCCAAATCAAGACAGGTATTTTTACTAATATCTTCAAAACTAAAATCACTTGGTAGAGAAAATTTTGCATCTATAACTATACTTTTTTGTTTATCTAAAAACACAACCGCATCAGGAATGTAAGTTTTACCCTCATCTTGAAATCTCTCTTGCAATTTATACTGCACACCCTCTACTAAACCACTATTTTCTAAAACTGATTTTAGTTGCAATTCTGCAAAATTACCACGAATTTTTTTATCTCCTTTTAAAATTTTAGCTAGCTTATCTGCATTTTCTCCTATATTTTGACTAAATTTAAACATATGATCAATTTGTGTTTTAATGCTAACTTCATTTTGACTGAGTTTTTCACTATATTCTTTAACACTTTTTTTTACAGGCAAGAAAATTTCTTCTAAGATTTTTTTTGTATCTTCATTGAGCATAAGTTTGTTTTGATTTAAGATACTAGCATTTTGTTTTTGGAAATTTTGCTCTAGCTCTTGTTTTAATCCCGCCAAACTTTGTTTATATTTTTCTTCTAATTTTATTAAGGTTTGAGTGTATTCTTCTTTTAAATTTGCACGCTCTTTTAAATGCATATTTAAAAGTTCTTGTTGAGTTTGTTCTTTTTGTGCTAATTTTGCCTCTAAAGCTTCATTTTTAGATAAATACGATATTTTTTCATCTAAAAGTTTGGAATTTTTTTCTATAAGTGTAGTTTTTTCAAACTCTAAATTAGAAAGTTGATTTTGCAAAGTCATATTGTTTTGATTTAAAAATTCTAACTTTACTTTTTCTTTCTGACTTTTAAATACCACCCATACAAAAGCTAAAATTACAACAGCCAAAAAAGCTATTAAGATATTTTCCATTTTTAAGCCTTTGCTTTTTCAAGGAAATAAATATTTTTCTCATTTGCTTCTTTAAATTGTTTCATCTTTGGTAAAAGTTCTTTCATCAAAGCTTTGAAATTTTTAAAGCCGAAATTTTGTGGAATAAAATTTGCATGTTTTCTGTTCATATTGGTACGAATTTGAGCATATTCTGCGCGACCTTTTTCTTCTATCAAAGCCTCTGCGATATTGATTAAATCTTTGATATATTCTTTTTCAATTATGACTTTTGTTTTTGATTTATCTTGATCTAAATAAAAGAATTCACTAAAGGAATTCACATAAGATTTTACAGCTTGCTTTAAACCCATGCCTATAACTTGTTTTTTATTTTCTTTTAGCTTCTGTATCAAACTAGTATAATCACTATCGCTTGATACAATAATAAAAATATCAATATCTTTTTCATAAAAAACACTCATAATATCAGTAATTAAATACATATCACTTGAATTTTTATTAGCTAAAAAATTAAATTGTTGCATAGCAATGATAGAATATTGTGCGATTTGTTCTTTCCAATTTTGTATATTTTTTTGAGTCCAATCTCCATAAATTCGCTTTATAACAATTTCTCCATAATCAGAAGCAATACCAAAAATCGATTTTGCGTATTTTGAAGGAATATTTTCCGCATCTATAAAAATTGCTATGCTTTTATTTTCCATTTTTGCTCCTAAATATTTCTCATTCTAAAACTTAATGCTTTTAAAATATGAGTTTTTAAAATCAACTCACTTTGCTCTAAATCTGCAATGGTTCTTGCTACTTTTATAGTTTTATTTACCCCTCTTTGAGAAAGATTATATGAATTTATAGCCTTTTGCAAAATTTCATTAGCAGAAGACTCTAAAATACAAAATTGTTTCATCTGCTCATCATTTAATTTAGCATTAAACTCTTCTTGCTGTCTTTGTTTTTGAAATAAAAATCCTTTAAATACCATCTCGCTCATTTGCTCTGATGTTAAACTCATTTTATCCTTATGTGAAATTTCATCCATAGCTACATAAAGATCAATTCTGTCTAAAATTGGAGATGAAATTTTGTTTTTATATTTTTTTATTTCTATTTCTTGACAACGACAATTTTGATTTTTAGAAAATAAATTTCCACAAGGACAAGGATTTTGCGCACAAGCAAATAAAAATTTAGTTTCATAAATCACTTTGGTATTAACTCTTGAAATAAGAATTTTAAAATCCTCTAATGGCTCCCTTAAACTTTCTATGATTTGTTTTGAAAAATGAGGAAACTCATCAAAAAATAAAACTCCTCCATTTGCAAGTGCTATTTCTCCTATCTTGGCATTTTTAGTTCCTCCGCCAAAAATACTAGCTCTAGTACTTGTATGATGAGGACTTCTAAAAACCCTACTAGCGCTAAAATCATCATCTAAAGAATTTAATGACTTATAAGCGTTTTGAGCTAAAATTTCTTTCAAGCTTTGCGGTGGCATGATAAAAGGAAGTCTTTTAGCACACATACTTTTACCGCTACCTGGACTACCTTCAAATAAAATATTATGCATTCCTAAAGCTGCTATTATACAAGCAAATTTAGCATTTTCTTGGCCTTTAACTTCCTTAAAATCATAAGGAAAGCTAGTGTTTTTTATATATTTTTCCCCATTAAATTTTATAGCATTTTCAAATAAAGGATGCGCATTGCATATATGATAATTCTCATATTTTTTTTCTTTAAAAAAATCTACAGCCTGGGCTAAATTTTCTAAAGCATAAATTGTTAAATTAGGTATCATTGAAGCTTTTTGTGCTATGGCTTTTGGCACTACTACTTTGGCATTTTGTATTTTTGTACTTAAAAAAAGCAAGATAGAAAATAAACTAGCAGTGCTTTTTATACTCCCATCTAATCCAAGTTCTCCAAAAACAAAAAAATCATCTAAAATTTCTTTTTGAAATAAAATCAAAATTGCAATAGCTAAGTCAAAATGAGAACCATTTTTAGGAATATCCGAAGGACTTAAGTTGATAGTAATTTTTTGTGCCGGAAAGCTAAAATTCTGACTTAACAAAGTTGCTTTAATTCTTTCAGTGCTTTCTTTGATGGTAGAGTTTGCAAGACCCACTATGCTAAAGCCTGGCAAGCCTCTTGTGAAAGTTGATTCTACATCGATGATATCAAGTTCTGTAGAAAAACTTGCACATTTTAGCTTTTTCATTTATTCTTTTTGGATTTTTTCTTAAAGTCTTTATCAAATTTTTGACGCTTTAAAAAAGAAAGTTTTTCTATAAATAAATGTCCATCAAGATGATCAACTTCATGTTGGATAGCCACTGCTAAAAAATCATATGCTTGTAAACTTTGTAGTTTGCCAAATCTATCTTGATAGTCAAGTTGTATATTTTTATAACGCATTACATCTTCATAAAAGCCTGGTATGCTTAAACAACCCTCATTACAAGAAATTCTTTCATCATCTAAAGGTGTTATAATGGGATTGATGATTTCTAAAAGAGTTTGTTTGTCTTCTTTTTGCTCACCTTCTTCATCACCAATATCTACAAGTAAAGCTCTAATTGGCACATCAACTTGGATAGCTGCCAAACCTACACCTTTATTAGCTATCATTGTTTCATACATATCATCTAAAAGTATATGTAAATCTTTATCAAAATTTTCTACTTTTTTTGATTCTAAAAATAATCTTGGATTAGGATAGGTAATTATCTTTCTTATCATTTTTCTTTTTCCACTATTACAAAAGGTTCTAAATTTTTTCCCGAGTCTTTTAAAGCTTCAATGCATTTTTCTATTAATTCTTCACCTTTGCTGTCACTATTAACTGCACTAATAGCAACCTCCACATCTGCCTCTATTTCTTTATCTGCTAAGAAAAAATTTGAATTTTCTAAGGATTCTAAAATTTTATTGCATATTTCTTGTGCTTTTTCTAAATTAGTATGAGAGATCATTATAGCAAAAATATTATTTCCACAATGTGCTACTATATCACTTGAAGAAACATTTTTACTAAAAATTTTACAAACACTTTTTAAAAAGGCATTTTTCTCTTTTTGAGTATAAGTTTGCTCTAAAATTTCCTCTTTTACTCTAAAGAATATCAAAGAGGTATAATAATTATATTTAGCATTACTCTCTATGCTTTTTTCCAAATTTTCTAAAAAATATTTTTTATTAAAAACTCCAAATTTAGAGTCAAAATCACTCTGCTCTTCTATATGTTTATAAGTCTGTCTAACCTCATCAAAATTTTCTTTAATCTCATCTGAATACTTATCTAAAATGCTAGAAAATCTTGAAAGGTCTGTTTCAAGGGCATGGATTACATTAGAAACAGCTAAATTTCCTGTACTAATAGCAAGTTCTGAATTACGCCTTTTTAGCATATCTTTAACTGTTTCAAGATGCCTATAAATCATGGCAATATATTGCAATAATGCCGAAGTAGAATTAAAACTTTTCTTTATTTCTTGTTCTATATTTGCACGCTTAAGACCATCATCATTTTGCTCAAATTCCATAATCTCACCAACTTTTTTCTTAAAAGCTCCTGGACGCTCTTCAAGCATTTTTTGAAAATAAACCCCATAATTAGTAGGAGTTGGAGGCACATTATCTTTTACAAGTTCAGTTAAAATAGATTTCGCAAATTTCTCAAATTCGCCTCCACTAATTTTTTGAATTTTTGGAGCTTCTTTGGCTGGAGTTGGATCGCTATTTAAATTTAAATCAGCAAATAAATCATCATCTAGCATTGCTTTGTTTCCTTATTTAAAACTTTTTTCCAAAACCTTATCGATTAAGCCATATTCCTTAGCCTCTATAGCACTCATAAAAAAATCTCTATCGGTATCTTTTTCTATTTTAGAAAGTTTTTGCTTAGTATTTTTTGCCAAAATATCATTTAAAATCGCTTTTAATCTTAGAATTTCTTTTGCCTGAATTTCTATATCTGTTGCTTGTCCTCTTGCACCACCTAGTGGTTGGTGGATCATAATTCTTGAATTTGGCAGAGCAAATCTTTTCCCTGGAGCACCACAACTAAGCAAAAATGCACCCATAGAAGCAGCTTGACCAATACAAATAGTACTTACATCAGCTTTAATATAATTCATCGTATCATAAATACTAAATCCACTTGTCACAACCCCGCCTGGTGAGTTAATATAAAGATAAATATCTTTTTGAGGATCTTCAGCTTCTAAAAACAAAAGCTGTGCCACGATAGAAGCAGCAAGATCATCATTGATCTCACCACTTAGCATGATAATCCTATCTTTTAAAAGTCTTGAGTATATATCATAACTTCTTTCGCCTCTGCTTGTTTTTTCAACTACATAGGGTATATATGAACTCATTATTTTTCACTTTCTTTTTCGGTTTTCTTTTTATCATTTTTTTTAAAAATATCAGCAAAAAGTTTTTCTTCAATTAAAGACATTTTAATAGCAGGTAATGCACCTTGCTTTTTATAATTATCTAAATGTTCTTGTGGGTTAAAACCATATCTATAGGCTTCAAAATAAATTGCTTGGATTAATTCTTGATCGCTTACTGTAACATTTCTAAGTTTTGCTAGCTCATCTATAATGAAAGTTAATTTTACGCTTTTTTGCGCATCTTCTTTGAAACTTTCTCTTTTTTCTTTATATTTAGCCTCATCTTTAAATTCTTTTAATTCCTCTTCGCTTAAAGTTCTTAAAGAGCTTCTAAATTGCATATCTGTTTCTTGCTCTACTATATTTCTTGGCAAAACAAAGTCAAACTTAGCTACTAAAGCTTCTGCAAATTGATTTTTAAGCTCATCATTAATAAGTTTAAAGATTTTTTCATTTTTTAGTTGTTCTTTTAATTTTGCGTCTAATTTTTCAACACTTGGCTCTTTTTCTTCAGGAAGTAAGTTTTTTAAAAGCTCTTCATTTAATTCAGGTAATTTAAGTTCTTGAATTTCATGAATTTTTACTTTAAATACCGCATCTTTTCCTGCTAAATGTGCTGCACCATATTCTTTTGGAAAAGTTACATTAATATCTTTTTCCTCGCCTGCTTTTAAACCAATCATACCTTCTTCAAATCCTGGTATAAATTGTTTTAAGCCAATCTCTAAAACATAATTTTGAGCTTTTCCACCATCAAAAGCTTTACCATCAACAAAACCTTCAAAATCAAATTTAGCAAAATCGCCTTCTTTTAAAGCTCTTGCCTCTTTAATCGCTTCAGGAGTAGCAAATCTTTTTAATAATTCTTCTTTTTTTGCATCAATTTCTTTTTGAGTTACTTTTGGTGTATTATAAGTTGGAATTAGTTCTTCATATCCATCTAATTTTACTTCTGGCTTAAAAGATAATACCATTTGAGCTTCAATATCGCCATCTTTTCTATCAAATTTTTCAAAATATGGCTCACCTACTAAATCTTTAGCCTCTTTTTTAACTTCTTTTAAAGCACCATCTACAGCATTTCTTAAAAGATCTTGCTCCGCATCTCTTGTAAGCTCTTTTTCATATCTTTTAAGTATAGCAGCAACAGGAACTTTTCCTGCTCTAAAACCATCCATTTTCATAGTTTTAGATGCTTTTTTAGCTAATTTTTCAACTTCTGCTTTAATAGCTCCTTGAGCAATTTTCACAGTAGCATTTGCATTTGCAAAATCAATTAGTTTTGCTGTAACTTCCATAATATTTTCCCTTTTTAAATAAAATTTCTTGATAATATACCAAAATTTTCCTTATCACTTTATATAAAAATAAAAATATGTTAAAATTTTAATTTTTGATGGAGAAAAAATGCAAGAAAAATTTGAACAATCAGTAAAAAATATGTTAGAAATTATCGGGGAAAATCCGCAAAGAGAAGGACTTTTAAAAACTCCTACAAGAGTTTTTAAAGCTTTTGAATTTTTAAATAGTGGTTATAAACAAGATCCAAAACAAATACTAAATGATGCCTTATTTGAAAGCTCAAACAACGAAATGGTTTTAGTAAGAGATATAGAATTTTATAGTCTTTGTGAGCATCATCTTTTACCTTTTTTTGGGCGCGTACATGTTGCGTATATACCGGATAAAAAAGTCGTAGGTCTTAGTAAAATTCCACGCCTTGTGGAAGTTTTTGCAAGACGCTTGCAAATTCAAGAACAACTCACAGAACAAATCGCAGAATCCTTAATGGAACATGTAGGTGCAAAAGGTGTTGGAGTAGTTATTGAAGCAAGACACATGTGTGTTGAAATGCGTGGGGTGCAAAAAGCAAATTCTACTACTAGCACTTCAGCACTAAGAGGTAGCTTTTTAAAAAGTGAAAAAACAAGAAAAGAATTTTTCACTTTAATTAACTCGGCAAAACAGGTTAGATTTTAATGGGTTTAGAAAAACTTCGTAGTAAAATTGCTTCACAAAATCTTGCTAGTGTTTTTGGTCAGATTACTAAAATTTCGAGTACTAGTATAGAAATAAATGGCTTAAAAACTAGCATAGGTGATATCATTAAAATAGTTTCTAGTGAAGATGAGAGTAAAGAAGCTATGGCTATGGTGGTAGAAGTAGATGAAAATTTAAGCTATTTGAGTCCTTTTGGTTTTGTGGAAGGTTTTAAAATAGGCGATCGTGCTTTTATTAACGATGCAGGTATGCAAATAGGAGTTAGTGATGAACTTTTAGGAAGAGTAGTTGATCCTTTTATGCGACCAAAAGATGGTAAAGGACCTATTGAGGCAAGTAAATTTATGCCTATTATGCGAGCACCTATTGATGCAATGAAGCGAGGTTTGATAGAAGAAGTTTTTCCAGTAGGTGTTAAAACAATAGATGCACTTTTAACTTGCGGGGTAGGACAAAAGCTTGGGATTTTTGCAGGAAGTGGGGTTGGTAAATCAACTCTTATGGGTATGATAGTGAAAAATTCCAAAGCTCCTATTAAAGTCATAGCTTTAATAGGAGAGCGCGGTAGAGAAATTCCTGAATTTATACAAAAAAATCTTGGTGGTAAGCTTGATGATACCGTAATCATCGTTGCAACAAGTGATGATAGTGCGCTGATGAGAAAATATGGAGCATTTTGCGCTATGAGTGTGGCTGAATATTTTAAAGAACAAGGTAAAGATGTGTTATTTATCATGGATAGTGTAACGCGTTTTGCTATGGCTCAAAGAGAAATAGGTCTTGCCCTAGGTGAACCACCTACAACAAAAGGTTATCCGCCAAGCGTTTTAAGTCTTTTACCTCAGCTTATGGAAAGAACAGGAAAGGAAGAAGGTAAAGGCACTATAACAGCATTTTTTACCGTGTTAGTTGATGGAGATGATATGAGTGATCCAATAGCTGACCAAAGTAGATCCATCCTAGATGGCCATATAGTACTTAGTCGTGAACTCACTGACTTTGGAATTTATCCACCTATAAATATACAAAATTCAGCCTCAAGGGTTATGGGGGATATTATTAGTGATGAACACAAACTAGCTGCTAGAAAATTTAAGCGTTTAAATTCTTTGCTTAAAGAAAATGAGGTTTTGCTTAGAATTGGTGCTTATCAAAAAGGTACCGATAAAGAACTTGATCAAGCCATTGCTAAAAAAGACTTTATGCAACAATTTTTAAGTCAAAATCCTGAAGAAAGTTTTGAATTTGAAAATACGATTAATATGCTAAAGATGATTGATACGCAATAATTGGAATGGTTTTTGCTTTTTTATGATAAAAAGTCATGAAAAAAGGATGGATCATGTCAAATATAGCATTTTTAGATCATCAACAAAGCTTAGGTTTAAAATATACCGATATTTGTCAGAATATTTTTGAAAGAGAAATTTTTACACATATGTTTTTAGAATGCATAAGTTTTGTTTTACTAGAAGATAAAGCAAAATTAAAATATTTAAAAATTATCGCTTCAAAAGAAGATTTTATAATCGAATTTAAAATCAATAATCAAAAAAAATCTTTTATTATTAATAATAAAAAAGTTCTAAATGAAGAATTCAGTGCAAAAAGAATGACTCAAGATGAATATGAAAGAGAAGTGGCGAGAATTTATCAAATCGAAAGATATTTAAAAGCCCAAAATAATCTTCAAAATTTTTCTAATGAAATTAGCACTACAATGAAAAATCTTTTTAAAGATATGGATGAATTTAAAAATTATATCGATATGCTTGAAGCAAAAGAAAACACCCACAATCATTACTTATCAAAAATTTATAATATAGCTTAATATTTACCAAACTTTGCCGATAATACCTTTGATCCAAACAAAAGGAGTATGTTATGGGCGAAGTTACAAACAATCAAGCAAACTTAATGCTTAACATTGCAACTACTATGATGAAAAAAACCATAGAAGTTAATGAAAATGCAGTAATGCAAGTACTTGAAGGCATAAATGCAAACCCTGCTCCAACTACTACTCCTACTGCTAGTTCAGGATTACTTGACATTTACGCTTAAAATTTTTCTCTTCAATTCAAAAATTTTGGCATAGCTTTTGCTTTTTAAAAGTTAAGCAATATTTTTGAAGAGAAGAGTTATGTTTGTAAATTCTAATGTTAATCCGTATCAGAATTTTGCAAATTATCCTTTTGCAAAAACTGGACACATAGAAGAAAAAAAAGAAAATACTAATATTAAAAGTGATTTACTTGATATCAATGGTTCTAATTTAGACTATAAAGTGACTTATGCAAGTGAATTTGGTTTTAGAATCAACGAGCAAGGTTTTTTTGAAAAAGATCTTAATAAAGCAGCTGCTTTGCCTCTTGATTATGATATTAATATAAAAAGTATAAGAGAAATTTCAAAACAACTTATAAAGCTTGATGAGAATTTAAATTATAACAAAATAGATTTACCAAGACTTTTAAACACTTATCACAACACATTAAAAACTATAAATCCACAGTTTCAAAACAATGACAATGATTTTTTAAGTAAAGCTCAAATTTCAGAGTTAAATCAAGGTTATAGTTATACTTATGAGGGTAAAATTTTAAAAGTTTATGAAAATGCTAAAAATTTACAAAATGCAAAAGAATCAAATAAAAATTTAAACACCTTAATGCTTGATAATAAAATAGGTGATTTTGCGTTTAACGCAAGCATAGAAAATACAGCTAGTAATCCTGTTATCAAACCTTATTTAAATAAACAAGGGGAGGTTTCTAAAAGTGGGTTGCTGCTCAATTATATTTATCATGATTTAAAAGAACAAAATCACAATAAAGCTAATTTTTTTCTATCGCCTATTGAGTTGGATATGTCCTCTAGTGTAAATTTTCAAAAACTCATGAGAGGTCAAATGAGTATGCAAGATTATATTAATGAAAACAATAAAGAAAAAATGAGTTTTGATTTATATTTATATATCAATGGAGTAGATAAAAACAACACCTCAGAAGATAAGCTTTCAGTTTTCTTTCAACAATATATTAACTATCAACATAGCATTAACATGAAAGAATTTGCCAATTCAAGTTCTATTTATAGTCTTTATAGCGAGCAAGTTAGTAAAGAAATTGAAGTTTTAAAAGAAGAATTCAATCAAAACAATCCTAATATTGATCTTGAAAAAATCAATACTCAAAAAGAACTTTTAGATACTCAATTTTTAGAAAATAGAAAAAAACAAGCTAGTATTAACAAAATTTTACATTCTTATTTAAATGCTATGGCTTAACTTGTGCTAAAATAATAATGTAAATTATTACACAAGTTAAAAACTTACTTGATTTAATATTAAATTTAATATTTTAGTGTATATTAACAAAAAAGATAAAAATTATCCTAATTAAAGGAGTATAATTTGAAAGTATATTTAGATAACAACGCAACAACACAACTTGCACCAGAAGCTTACGAGCTTATGAAGCCTTTTTTAAAAGAGCATTTTGGAAACCCAAATAGCCTTCATCAATGGGGTAGTGCAACCCATCCTGCCTTAAAAGAAGCTATGGATAAACTTTATATAGGTGTAGGAGCAAGTGATTTAGATGATATTATTATCACTTCCTGTGCTACAGAAAGTATCAATTGGGTGTTAAAAGGTGTGTATTTTGATAAAATTTTAAATAGCGATAGAAATGAAGTAATTATTTCTAGCGTGGAACATCCCGCAGTAGCTGCTAGTGCTATGTTTTTAAAATCTTTAGGGGTAAAAGTTATAGAACTTGGTGTTGATCATGAGGGTGTTTCTAGCGTAAAAGATTTAAAAGAAGTTATTTCAGATAAAACTGCCCTAGTGAGTATTATGTGGGCAAATAATGAAACTGGTATGATTTTTCCTATAGAAGAAATGGCTCAAATTACTCATGAATACGGAGCGTTATTCCATACTGATGCAACCCAAGCTGTTGGGAAAATCAAAGTTAATTTTGCAAAAGCTGGAGTTGATTTTGCTTCATTTTCTGCACATAAATTCCATGGTCCAAAAGGAGTTGGTGGGCTTTATATTAAAAAAGATATAGAACTAACTCCACTTTTACATGGTGGTGAGCATATGGGTGGCAGAAGAAGTGGAACTTTAAATGTGCCATATATTATAGCAATGGCAGAAGCTTTAAGAATTGCAAATACTATGCTTGACTTTGAAAATTCACACATTAGAAAATTAAGAGACAAACTAGAAGATTTAATTTTAGCAATACCTGATACAAGCGTAGTTGGAGATAGATCAAGAAGAGTTCCAAATACAATTTTAGCAAGCATTAAAGGCGTAGAAGGTGAAGCTATGCTTTGGGATTTAAATAAAAATGGCATAGCAGCAAGCACTGGATCAGCCTGCGCTAGTGAAGCACTTGAGAGCAACCCTATCATGGAAGCAATTGGTGCTGAAAATGATTTAGCTCATACTGCCCTAAGACTTTCTTTATCTAGATTTAACACAGAAGATGAAATTGATTATACAGCAGAGCAGATAAAAAAAGCAACGCAAAGACTTAGAGCAATCTCAAGCACTTATGCGTATAAGCCTGAAAATATTTAAAGGATAAAAAAAATGGCAAAAAATAATTTAATTGGCGGATCTATTTGGGATGAGTATTCTCAAAAAGTACAAGATAGAATGAATAACCCTCAACATATGGGCGAATTTACACAAGAAGATGCACAAAAAGCAAATGCAAAACTTATTATTGCAGATTTTGGAGCTGAAAGCTGTGGTGATGCAGTTAGACTTTATTGGCTAGTGGATGAAAAAACAGATAAAATCATTGATGCTAAATTTAAAAGCTTTGGCTGTGGAACAGCAATAGCAAGTAGTGATACTATGGTTGATCTTTGCATAGGTAAAACCGTGGATGAGGCTGTTAAAATTACAAATTTAGATGTTGAATTTGCTATGAGAGATAATCCGCAAACTCCTGCGGTTCCACCTCAAAAAATGCACTGTTCGGTTATGGCTTATGATGTTATCAAACAAGCAGCAGCACATTATAAAGGAGTCAATCCTGAAGACTTTGAAGATCAAATTATAGTTTGTGAATGTGCTAGGGTAAGCCTTGGAACTATCAAAGAGGTAATTAAACTAAATGATTTACATACAGTAGAAGAAATCACACAATTTACAAAAGCAGGAGCTTTTTGTAAATCTTGTGTTAAACCTGGAGGACATGAGAAAAAAGATTATTACCTTGTAGATATTTTAGCTGAAACTAGAGCTGAAATGGAAAGAGAGAGATTAAAAGATCAAAGTAAAGCAGATATTGCTTTTGATGATATGACCATGGTTAAACAATTAAAAGCAGTAGAGGCTGTTTTAGATAGCGATGTGCGTCCGATGCTACACGGAGATGGTGGGGATTTGGAAGTAATTGATATACAAAAAAGTGAAAGTAAAAATATAGATGTATATATACGCTATCTTGGAGCTTGCAGTGGTTGCTCAAGCGGAAGTGGCGCAACTTTATATGCCATAGAAAATATCTTACAAGAAGAACTTAGTCCAAATATACGCGTTATACCTGTTTAAGCAGTTTTTCTGCTTAAACTTTTAAATTTCAAGCCTTTTTATGTTAAAATAACGCATTAATTAAAAATTTAAAAAGGCTATTTATATGCAAAGACTTCAAACCTTTGTTAAAAGCGAAACTTTTCCGGGTGTTTTGCTAATATTTTTCACTTTACTTGCATTAATTTTACAAAACAGCTCTTTAACAGATCAATACACCAACTTTTTAAATATTCCTTTTGGGTTTCAAGCAGGAAGTTTAGAAATTTTCAAACCTTTGCTTTTATGGATTAATGATGGACTTATTGCGATTTTTTTCTTTGCCATAGGGCTTGAATTAAAGTATGAAGTAACAAGAGGACAGCTAAATAGTATAAAAGCTATGTCTTTACCTGTATTTGCTGCACTTGGTGGTATGATAGTACCTGCATTGATTTTTGCATTTTTTAATTATAAAGATGCTTTTGCTTTGCAAGGTTGGGCTATACCAACAGCAACTGATGTGGCTTTTGCAGTAGGAATTTTAATGCTTTTAGGTAAAAAAGTACCTACTTCATTAAAATTATTCTTGCTTTCCTTGGCTATTTTTGATGATTTGGGTGCGATTATTGTGATTGCTTTATTTTACACAAGCGAGCTTTCAGTATTTGCTATGATCGCTGCTTTGGTATGTATATTAGCACTTTATTTATTAAATCATTTTCATGTTACTAAAAAATCCTTTTATATCATTATAGCTATAGTATTTTGGATAAGCATGCTAAAAAGTGGAGTGCATGCAACTTTAGCGGGTGTGATTACTGCTTTGTTTATACCACTTGAAACAAAAAATGGAAAATCTTTTTTAAAAGAAATCGAACATGATTTAGCACCTTGGGTAAGTTATTTTATTTTACCTATTTTTGCCTTTGCAAATGCAGGTGTTGATTTAAAAGATATGGATCCAAGCTTTATGTTTTCTTCGGTTAGCTTAGGTATTATTTTAGGTTTATTTTTAGGAAAACAAATAGGTGTCTTTTTATTTTCATATATTAGTATAAAACTAGGCTTAGCAAAACTTCCACAAAATGTTAATTTCAAACAACTCTATGGAGTTTGCATACTCACAGGTATAGGTTTTACCATGAGCTTTTTTATAGATGGCTTAGCTTATCAAAATAGTGATATTTTTGCATATTCAGATAAGCTTGCTATTTTAATAGCCTCTTTGTTAAGCGCTGTGATTGGCTATGTTTATTTAAAACTCATTTATAGTTTCAAAAAATGAAATTTAAAAACCTCCAAAGCTTTTTATCTCTTGAAATTTTAGGAGGATTGTTGCTTTTAATAGCAACAATCTTTGCTTTATTACTCAAAAATAGCCCTTATGGACAACACTATATGAATTTTTTAAGTGTAGAAATGGGTATAAAAATAGGAGCTTGGGAGCTTTTTAAACCTTCTTTGTTATGGATTAATGATGGACTGATTGCAATTTTTTTCTTTGCAATAGGACTTGAATTAAAAAAAGAATTTGTTCAAGGAGAATTTAAAACTCTTAGCAATATTACTCTACCCTTAATAGCTGCTATAGGTGGTATAGTAGTACCTGCTTTGATATTTTGTGCTATTAATTTTAATGATACTTATGTTTTAAAAGGTTGGGCTATACCAACAGCAACTGACACTGCATTTGCTCTAGTTATACTTGCAATGCTAAAACAACGCATACCAAGCTCTTTAAAAATATTTTTAGTTTCTTTGGCGATTTTTGATGATGTAGGAGCTATTTTAATCATTGCTATTTTTTATACAGGTGAGCTTTCAACTTTGGCTTTTTTTGTTGCCTTTTGCTGCATTGTTGGCTTGTTTTTACTTAATCGCTTAGGTAATGAAAGAAAATCATTTTATTATATACTTGGTGCTCTGCTTTGGCTTAGCGTATTAAAAAGTGGAGTACATGCGACTTTAGCAGGTATTATTACTGCTTTATTCATTCCTGTATATACAAAAAACAATCATGCTTTATTAGAAGAAATTGAGCATGGGTTAAAATTTTGGATAGCTTTTATAATATTACCACTTTTTGCTTTTGCAAACGCAGGAGTTGATCTTTCTAAAATAGAATTTCATATGCTTTTTAGTGGTGTAAGCATGGGTATATTTTTGGGACTTTTTGTTGGAAAACAACTAGGTGTATTTGGCTTTGCCTATATGGCGATTAAATTCAAACTTGTAAAACTACCAAAAGATGCAAATTTTAAACAACTCTATGGAGTTTGCATACTCACAGGTATAGGTTTTACCATGAGCTTTTTTATAGATGCTCTTGCTTATGAAGTGAGTGATATATTTAATTTTGTAGATAACTTTGCAATCTTACTAGCCTCATTAGCTTCTGGTGTATTTGGCTATTTTTACCTGCGTTTTATTAAATAATTAAGCTTTTTTTAAATTAAATAAGATATAATTTCATTTCTTATTTAATGTTTTGGCCCATTCGTCTAGCGGTTAGGACATCGCCCTTTCACGGCGGTAACACGAGTTCGAGTCTCGTATGGGTCACCACTCTTTTAACTCCTAAATAAAAATAATATAAACAATAGTTTCAATATTTAAGCTTAATATAAATTTAATATATCAAATAAATATTCTAAAATAAAATATAAATAAATATTGCTTACTAGCAGAGCTCGCAGGGATTTTATAAAAACATTATAAATAACAAAACTTGCATTTTAAAATCTAAAAGATAAAATTAGTTTTCTTTATTTTCTCCATCCTTAAAAGAAAATATAGGCAAACTTAAACCATAATGTATCGCTAAAAGTCTTGCTATAGTTCCTACAATCAATGAAGCAAGAATTACCCATAATTCATCTATGCCTAAAATATGCAATATATAATACAAAGCTCCTGTTAATATGGCCACACCTGCATAAATTTCTTTTTGAAATACAAGTGGTATCCTAGCACATAATATATCTCTTAATATCCCGCCAAATACACCTGTAATCACAGCTGAACTCACAGCCACTATAAAACCATACCCCATTTGTATTGCAATTTGTGCACCTAAAACACTAAAAACAACCAAACCTATAGCATCTAAAATTAAAAAAAGTTTTTCAAGTCTTATAACATATTTAGCAATTTTTGTTGTAATCATAGCCGCAACACAAATCAAAATGACATATTCAGGAGTTTTAATCCAAGTTAATGGATGATGATCAAGTAAAATATCTCTAATAGAACCTCCACCAATAGCTGTTACCAAAGCTATAAATATCACTCCAAAAAGATCCATTTTGTGCCGTCCTGCAGCAATAGCCCCCGTCATTGCATCAACAGTAATTCCGATAATATAAAGTATAGTTAAAAGCATAATGAGTTAAAACCCTTGTTAAACAAGGGTTAATTTTTACTCACGATATTAATGATATTTTGAGCTACTTTTTTAGCAATAGGCTCAACAAATTCAGCAGGAGAAGTAAATCCTACGCAAGAGCAGTTAATCTCACCTAAAACATATTTATCTTTACCATTTTCATCTGTATCTAAGATAAAATCCGCTGTCCAAATTAAAGGAATATCGTAATTTCCAAGCTTTGAACGAATTTCAGGTAAGGTTGCTAAAAACCAATCTACCAATTCTTGCCAATCTTTTGGCTCATCATATCTATATTTTGCACCTGAAAAGAGTGTAGCAGAGAATGCATCAGCACCTTCTGCAGGCTTTTTATGCACTACATAAATTGGAGTATGATAAAGCATTAAAATTCTAATTTCACCTTCTTTAATACGCGGTAAAAAAGTCATATCTACAAGCATACCATTATCACCCACAATGTATTGCTCACAAAAATCCATAAATTCACCAAGCTCTCTTTCTTCTGTATGATTGTCTTTTGCTTCCGTGCATTTGATTTTTGCATTTAATGGCACACTTGTAGCCCCCGCTGGCAGTTCATCTATTAATCTCACACGCCAAATTCCCTCGCCTGTTGAACCACGATTTTGCTTCAAAACCCTCTCGCCTTTTGCTAAGGTTTTTACAAAACTTTCTTTAAAAGTTTTAATATCATAATACGCATAAGTATCTTCAGGCACTAAAGCTGTTTTATTAAGCTTAGTAAGTGCATCTTTAGCGCCATATCCTATCATCGCATCAGGATGAGGCATACCTATAACACCATTTGCACAAAGTTTTCTTAACATATCAAAGTATTCATTTTCTTCTTTTAAATTTCCTGGGTTAATTCTAGAAACATAAGCATCAGCATTGTTTTTTACATATTCATAAATTTCGTCTTTTTTTTCAACTTCAAAAAAGATAACCTCAGCGTTCCAACCTTGCTCTTTTAAAGCATTTACCATAGGCATGGTGTCTTTTCTATGGCCATCTTCACCTTTATCGCTACCACCTCTAACTTCAAAAAATACGATATTTTTTTTCATATTGCTCCCTTTTTAAAGATATTTTATCATCATATCAAAATAAGTATTAAATTTTTATTTATTTTTTTCCATAAATACATTGTAAATTTTGCAAATTTGAACTTGCATTTAAAAGTAAAGCATCAGCCATGCATATAGCTACCATAGCATTTACTACAACACTACCTCTTATACCCACACAAGGATCATGTCTACCTTTTAACTCATATATGATATTTTTTCCTTGAATATTTTGTGTTTGCTGGGGTAAAAATATAGAAGGGGTTGGTTTAAAATATGTTTTTATATCGATAAAATTTCCATTAGAAATTCCACCCAATATACCTCCGCTATGATTACTTAAAAACACCCCATCTTTTAGCTCATCATTATTTTCGCTTCCATACATATAGCTACTTTGAATGCCACTTCCTATTTCTACAGCCTTAACTGCATTTACACCCATAATCGCATGAGCAAGTTTAGAATCAAGCTTATCATACAAAGGCTCACCTAAGCCTATGATAGGGTTTTTCACTCTAGTAAAAACTCTTGCACCTACGCTATTTTTAGCATTTTTAGCCTTTAAAATTTCATCTTTAAAGTTTTGCTCTAAATTTTTATCTAAAGCATAAATTTCACTATTTTTAGCATAATTAAAATCGAACTCATCATTACTAAGTTTGCTATCAATACTTCCTACCCCAAAAACTCCACTCATTATTTCTATATCAAACTCTTTTAAAAGCATACAAGCTAACGCCCCTGCTGCCACTCTTGCTACACTTTCTCTAGCGCTAGCTCTTCCACCACCTCTATAATCTCTAATACCGTATTTGTGATAATAAGTAAAATCAGCATGTGCAGGACGAAACACATCTTTTTCATAATCTTTTGAGCGTGTATTTTCATTATACACCAAAATACTTATAGGAGTTCCTGTTGTATAACCCTCAAAAACCCCGCTTAAAACTTGAGCTTTATCTTCTTCTTTTCTAGGAGTGCTAAATTTATTTTGACCTGGTTTTCTTTTATCTAACATTTCTTGCAAAAAATCAAAGTCAAACTTCACCCCTGCTGGCATACCATCTATCACACAACCTATAGCTTGACCATGAGATTCGCCAAAGCTTGTAAATTTAAATCTTTTTCCAAAGCTATTCATAGTTTTCCTAATTTTTCAAGTGCTATTTTGGCACATTGTTGTTGGGCTTCTTTTTTACTACCTGCTATAGATCTTGCTACTTCTATACCTTGAATTTTTACTGCAATTTCAAATTGCTTTTTATGATCAGGTCCAAAAGCTTTCATCACTACATACTCAGGTGTGCCTGCCATATTTGCTTGTGTAATTTCTTGAAGTCTTGTTTTATAGTCTTTAAATAAACTTTGTGTATCAATATGTGGATAAACTTCATTGAGTAAGTTTAATGCTATGTTTTTAGTTTTTTCAAAACCTATTTCTAAATACAAAGCTCCCATTAAAGCTTCAAAGGCATCAGAAAGTATAGAAGGTTTATTGCGTCCATCATTATTTTCTTCTGCAATAGACATAAAAATACATGCTCCAAGATCAAGTTTTTGTGCTAAGGTTGCAAAAGATTTTTCATTTACCAAAGCTGCCCTAAGCTTAGAAAGGTTTCCTTCTGAGTCTTTTTGGAATTTAAAAAACAAAAACTCTCCTACTACTAAATCCATCACAGCATCACCCAAAAACTCTAATCTTTCGTTATTATAAGGCTTTTTATAGCTTTTATGTGTCAAAGCTTCGATGAGCAATTGCTCATTTTTAAAATGATAACTTAATCTTTCTTGGAGTTTTTTAAGCATCTATCAACCTTTCTTCTTGGAGTTTCAAGGCTGCATTTCTTGCTAGTTCATCACAACGCTCATTTAATTCATGGCCATTATGTGCTTTGATCCAAAAAGCAGTTATTTTATGATCTTTAGCAACATTTAAATACTCTTTCCAAAGATCAATATTTTTTTTACCTTTAAAATCTTTTTTTATCCAATCTTTAAGCCATTCATTAATACTTTGCACCATTAAATTTGAATCTGTGTATAATTTTACCTCGCATGGCTCTTTTAAAGCTTTCAAAGCTTGTATAATGGCCATTAACTCCATACGATTATTTGTTGTATTCTCACATGCCCCACTTTGTTCTTTTTGATGATTTTTATAAGTTAAAACATAAGCCCACCCTCCAAAACCAGGGTTATTTAAACACGAGCCGTCTGTATAAATTTCAATATTTTTCAAGCTTTTACCTCATAATAAATCTCACATTTTCCAAATTCATAACAAAATGGACAATGATAAAAAAACAAAGGACTTTGATTTTTGCAATTATTACACACATAAGTAAAGCTAAGATTAGCACTTAGCTTATTATCATTTAAAATTTTTAAAATTTTTAGTTTATGGTTTTTGATAGGAATAGATTTTGTACTTAAATTTTTTGCATAAAAAAACTCATGGTATTTTTCATCTTCAAGATTAAGTGGGCTTTTACATTCATTAAGTAAATCAATAACATTTTCAAATTTAGGCATTTGAGTAAGCTTATCTTTATAGTGTAAAAAACAAAATCTTAAAACATACTCATTATCTTTGCTAAAAATTAAAATTTCTTTAATCTTTTGCTTTTGCTCTTTAGAACTTGATTGAATTTTTAAAGCCTTTATCAAAGCTTTTTCTGCATATATATTTTCTCCAAGCTCAAACAAACATTCTAAAACATCTAAAACCTTATCATAATCTTTAAGTTTTAAATACACAATTTTTAA
This sequence comes from Campylobacter sp. RM5063, assembly GCF_024723655.1. Classification (NCBI taxonomy): domain Bacteria; kingdom Pseudomonadati; phylum Campylobacterota; class Epsilonproteobacteria; order Campylobacterales; family Campylobacteraceae; genus Campylobacter; species Campylobacter sp. RM5063. The sequence goes on from NZ_JANQDA010000020.1 coordinate 24,702, forward strand.
AAGTTTTAAGCTTTCTTTATTGCGTGCTTTGATTTTTAAAGCATTTAACAAAGCTTCTACACTACGCTCTAAAAATCCTGCTTTTAGATAAACTTGTGCTAATGAAAAAAAGATAAATTCTTTTTGGTTAGCCTCATTTGTCTTTTGCAAAGCTATAAGATAAATTCCCACAGCTTTTTCAAATTCACCACTTTTGGTAAAAATTTGAGCTAGGAAATTTAAATTTTCTATACTTAAATTGGCATTTTTTAAAATCTGCTGATGGGTATAATTGATTTCAAATTTTTTTACAAAACGATCAAGCTTGCTTTTTTGATCTTTGCTTGCAAAAAACCGCCATATATAATGTGAGCTAGCAACAATAAAAATCAAAGCCGTCAAAACAATAAGACCGAATAAAGGATCGCGGTATTCTACAAAGAAAAAATCCATAATCTTGCAACTTAACTTTCAAATTTATAACAATTATAGCTAAATGCTTATATAATTTTCTTTAAGGTTTAAATATGATAGAACAAGCAAGTATAGAACAACTTTTACAAAAAACAGATATTGTTGATATTATAGCTCATTATGTTGAAGTAAAAAAACAAGGTTCAGGCTATGTATGCGTTTGTCCTTTCCATGATGATAAAAATCCTAGCATGCATATTAATTCTATTAAAGGATTTTATCATTGTTTTGCATGTAAAGCTGGGGGCAATGTTTTTAAATTTGTAATGGATTATGAGAAATTAAACTTTGTTGAAGCGGTAGAAAAGGTTGCTTCGTGGAGTAATTTTTCACTTACTTACACCTCACAAAAACAAGACAATAAAAAATCTATCACTCACATCTTACCTACTCTTAATGCTTTTTATAAGCAAAACTTAGCTAAAAACAAAGAAGCTTTAACTTATCTTTATAAAAGAGGTTTAAATGATGAGGATATTAGAACCTTTGAGCTAGGCTTTGCACCAAGTTCTAATGAAACACTAAGACTTTTACAAAATGAGCAAATCACTCAAGAAGAAGCCTTAGAGGTTGGCGCAATAAAACAAAATGAAAATGGTGCTTATGCAAGTTTTATCAACCGCATTACTTTTAGTATTTATGATCATAAAAATTTACTCATAGGCTTTGGTGGTAGAACTTTAGATGAAGCAAATATGGCAAAATATGTTAATTCACCTCAAAGCAAACTTTTTGATAAATCACGCGTTTTTTATGCACTCAATTTAGCAAAAGATACCATTTACAAACAAAAAGAAATGATAATTTGTGAAGGCTATATGGACGCCATAGCCTTTCATAAGGCAGGATTTAAAAATGCTGTAGCAGTTTTAGGAACAGCTTTAGGTGAAAATCACATACCTTTGATAAAAAGATTAGAGGCGAGAGTGATTTTGTGCTTTGATAATGATAATGCAGGACTTAATGCCGCCGTGCGTTCAGCACATTTACTAAGTTTAGCAAAAATTGATGGAAAAGTAGTTTTAATAGAAGGTGGGAAAGATCCGGCTGAACTAGTGGCTACTCATCAAGAAAAATTGCTTTTTAATATTTTAGAAAAAGGTATAGAACTTGGAGAATTTTATATAAGAAATTTGATCACAAATTTTGATTTAAGCTCAGCACTTAGTAAGCAAAAGGCTTTAGAAGAGGTGCAAAAATATACTTTTAACCTTGAACCTTTAATAGCAAATTCCTACACTACCTTAGTAGCAAATCTTTTGGGTGTAAATATTAATGATATAAAACTTTCTAAAAATACTAGAAAAAATATAAATTTTTTTACTCCTACAAAACAAAATAAAATCAACAACATAAGCGAGTTGGAGCTTTTGAAATTTTTATATGAAAATCAAAAAGCCATAGGACTTTTTAAGCTTTTAAGCACAAAAGAATATTTCTTACATCAAGATATTGCTAAGGCTATTTTAGAACAAAAAGACTTTAATGATCCTAGCATAAGAGAACTTTATGAGATCGAAAATATTAAAATTTTAAGTAATTTAGAAGAATTTTTATATGCTATTTGCAAAATTAATTTTGCTCATTTTAACAAATTAAAAAACTTAAATTTAAAACAAGCCTTTAAAAAGCAAATTTATAATTTGCTCAATCAAAATTTAGAAAAAATCAAAAAAAACTATCAAAATGATGAAAATTTTTTTAATCATTTAATGGAAGTTTTAAAAAATGTCCAATTTTTAGATGATGAGGAAAGTTTAGAATTATTTTTAAGTAGATTACAAAAAAATATAAAAGATAAAAAAGCAATTCATTATAACTTTGAAGAAGAAGTTTTTTAAATAAAAACCTACATAAAAATTAAAAAATATTCACTACAATATGCCAAAAATTTCGAAAGGAAAAAATGAAAGCATTAGCACTTTTTAGTGGTGGCCTTGATTCTATGCTTGCTATAAAACTTATAAGCTCTCAAGGTATAGAGGTAAAAGCTTTAAATATCAATATAGGCTTTGGTGGCACAAGCGATAAAAGCGAACTCATGGCAAAACGCGCTGCTATGGCAGGGGCTAGTTTTGAAATGATAGATGTAAAAAATGCATATTTGCAAGAAGTTTTATTTAATCCTCAATATGGTTATGGAAAACATTTTAACCCTTGTATAGATTGTCATGCTTTTATGTTTAAAACCGCTCTTTCTATGTTAAAAGATGAAAATGCAAGTTTTATCATCACAGGAGAAGTAGTTGGTCAACGCCCTATGAGTCAAAGAAATGATGCTATGACCAAGGTTAAAAAACTAGCACTTGATGAAGAAGATTTAATCTTGCGTCCAATGTGCGCTAAAAATTTACCTTTAACTAAACCTGAGCGTGAGGGTTGGGTTGATAGAGAAAAGTTAGAAAACATCAGCGGAAGAAGTAGAAAAAGACAACTTGAACTAGCTGCCAAATTTGGTTTTGAAGATTTTGAAAGTCCAGGTGGTGGATGTTTGCTCACACTTGAGAGTTTTTCAAATAAAATCAAAGATTTTATTAAATTTGATAAAAATATGCAAGTTAATGATGCACAACTTTTAAAATATGGACGCCACTTAAGACTTCCAAATGGCTCTAAAATGATAGTAGGTAGAAATGAGCTAGAAAATCAATTTTTAAAAGAATTAAAAACTCAAAAATATGAAGAATTAAAACTCTTTGATTTAATCGGTGCCTATTCTTTGGTAGATGAAAATATCAATCCGCAAGATCTTGAACTTGCTCTAAGCATAGCACTAACTTATGCTAAAACTCAAAATAATACAAAATACAAAATAGGTTTTAAAGATAAAATTTTCCAAAGTATGGCTTTTGAAGATAAAAATAAAATTCAAGAGTATTTTATAAATTAAACTACCCTTTAAAGGGTAGTTTTTTAGAATTTCTTTCTTCTAACTTCTGCTACAATATCAGCCGACATAGAATCAACTTCATTTGCTACAGAATTAGTTGCATGTGCAATTTGTGAGTTTTCTTTAGTTAAACCATCTATTACTGAAACAGATTGATTAATTTGTGAAATTCCTAAAGC
>NZ_JANQDA010000021.1:0-25870 GCF_024723655.1 Campylobacter sp. RM5063
GATTAATTTGATCAGCAATATCTGAAATCATAGTGGTAACACTTTTAATATCATTACTTTGTTTAACTACATCTTGTGCTTTGATAGAAATTTCACTCATAGTTGAATTCATTTGCTCTAAAGCTCTTGCGCTTTCTTGTAATGATGAGGTTTGATGTGTGGCATCATTTGTAAGTTCATGCATACTTTGTTTGAGTGCTTCAGCTTTTTGATTTAATAATTCACCTTGGTTTAGTGATTTTGAAAGCATGTTTTTGATTTCATTCCCAAGGGCATTGATTGCTTTTTCAACATCGCCTTTTGGGGTATTAATAGCTGCAGTAAAATCTAATTGTTTATAACTATCAAATACCGCTTGAATTTCGTTTAAATTATTACCAATTTTTTGTTGTAAAGTATCAAGCATTTTATTTAAAACATCTATGAGTTCTTGAATTTGTGGATTGTTAGCATGAGAGCTAATGTGTAAATTAAGCTCACCTGTTTCTATTTTTCTAGCAACATTTACAGATTCTTCAATAGCTTTTGCATCTTTACTTAAAGCCTCTTTGATAATATTAATATTTTCATTAATCTCATCAGCCATTTTTCCAAATTCATCTTGAGTTTTTAGTTTAATAGGGTGTGAATGAATGTCTTTATGATTTAAATAGTTAAAGAAATTATGCAAGCCTGAAGATATAATAGCAATTGGCTTAAGATTATAAGAAATGATTATTCTAATAAAAATCAAAGTAATAAAAATAGCAATTAAGGAAATAATAATTTGTTCCATCAATGTTTGTTTAGCTGTATCGCTGTAAAAATCATAATCAGCTATAGAGCAAATAGTATATTTTGGATTGATACTACCATTACAAATTAAAGCTTTGATCCCTTCTTCTTTAGTTTGAATTTTGAAAATATCCCTAGAAAGACCTTTGTTTGCACCTTCAGTTGTTTTAAAATAATTTGAAATAATATCTTTACTAGTATTAGTTGAGGTTAAGATTTTGGAAGAATCGGTATGAAAAAGATAAGTTCCATCATCAGCTAAAACAGCAGCATGTGAATAAGGTGTTTTACCTATAGCCAAAACTTCTTCTGAGAATTTTTTCAAATCATAATCAGCAGCAACTACACCTATAACTTTTCCATTGTCTATAATAGGACTAGCATAAGAAATGGTTGGTTTTTGCATGCTAGATGATATGTAAGGATCTGTGACAATTAACTCTCTTTTTTCCTTGGCTTCTTTATACCATCCTCTAGATCTAGGATCATAACCACTTTCTGGAGTTTGATTATTGCCATTTGATCTAAATATAGTTCCATCTTCAAAACCCACATAGGTTAAATCAAAACCCAAAGAATTTCCTATAGAATTTAATAAACTAGTATATTGTGTTGAATTTAGATTATTTTTATTTTCTTTGATGTATTTTGTTAAAGAATTGATCACATTGCGTCTATCGCTTGCGTATAAATCAAATCTTTTACTCACATCAAAAGCAACCTTTTGTTGAAACTGAACTAACAGTGTATGGCTATTGGATTTAGATTTAACATAATTAAAAAAACCCAAAACACATAGCAAAACTACAACAAAAATACAAACTAAGAAAGCTATTTTGTTGGAAAAATTACCTAGTAGGTATTTCTTAATAGAAGAGAGCATTTTTTCTCCTTGATAAAGTCAATATTTGACTTTATGATTATGATAGTTTGTATTATTTTATTAAAAAAATATTTAAAAAATTATAAAAAAATTAATTTTTATTAAAAAATATTATATTTTTAGGATATTTTTAAATAAAAAATTCTAATTTTTTAGAAAGTAGAATTTTATTATCAGTATATTTTGCCCATTGTATATTTAGAGCAAAAATACAAGCTTTTGCAAGTTTTGCAAAGGGAAATTTTTCATAATATATTTTTTCTTGTTCCGCGGTAGCTTTTCTAAAAATAGCTTTAATTTGTACTCCTTTAATAAGATTGATAATATTTGTATCTAGTGCTATATTAACTCCTACTTTTGGATTTTTATAAGAAAGCTGAATGTGTCTAGTATGTTCTTCGCTAGCAAAAATCAATGCAAGATTTTTATCATCAAAAGCATAATAGCAACTTGCGCAATATATTGCATCATTATCTTGCACGCTCAAGGTTAAGAGTTTTTGAGAATGAATGAATTTTTTAATTCTCTCATCCATTATTTTTAGCTTCTAAATTTAAGATCTTTTGGTAACTTAAATGAGTTAAAAAAATTACATAAAATACTTGTAAAAATAGTCCAAGCAAAGGAATGCTTGATAAAATAAAAAATATTAAAGTACTTATTTTAAAGTTCAAAGGTGAAGAGTTCTTATAAAAATTATTAAAAGAATTTTTATCCAAGACATTGCTTAATACATCTAAGAGTAAAAGTTTATGAAATAAATAATAAAAAACTCCATAATAAATCACAATACTTATAAAAGGTATGATTAGTAAAAAAGTAGCGATTATAAATAATACGCAAAAAGTCAATATAAATTTAAATGTTTTGAGTAAAACTTCTAAAGAATTTACTTCTTTTTGTATGAAATAGTTGTAGTATTTTTGATTTATTTTTTTTACTATATAAGGCGTTAAAAAAGAAATAATTAGCATGGATAAAAATACTGAGGCAAAAACTACTATGAAAAATCCACCTATGGCACTCAAAAATGTAAGTGAAAATTGTACTATGGAAAAGCTAAAAAACCAAGCCATGAAAGTTCTGCTAATGACATCTTCAATATAAGAAAAAAAGATATCATAGGTGTAGAATACAAGCAAGGCTAAAATAATTAAACTAACAAAAAAAGGCAAAAAAGAAAATTTTAAAAAAGGTTTACTAAAAAAATTTTGCAAGCTTAGATATAAAATATTCATTTTAATTCATCGTAATAATTTTGAAGTTTTTTGTAAATTTCTTTATAATCTAAGGTTTCTTTTAAAATTTGATTTAAAACTTCATTGTCTTCTACACCATTCCATGTTTTTTTATATGTGCCTTCTTTATAGCCATTTTCTTGTCTGAATTGATTTAAAATATTTTTTCCAATATATGTTTTGTAAAGTTTAAAGAAATTTAAGCCACATTTTCTAGCTAGAATAAAATAGACACTTAAAAGCTCACCTAAATCATAATCAAATCCACTGCATTTATGGATAATAAGCTCAATATCATTTAAAATTCCATAAATATCTGCTTCGTTTGGATTAGAAGTTTCTTTGCAAAAATCATCAAAAAAACTTACAGAAGAAACTTCTTCTGCTATGAAATTTTTATCATTAATTTGTTTTTCTTTGTATTCTTCTAAAATTAAACTCAAGATAAAATGCCATATATCTACTATTTCAATACATACATTATCCCAGTTTGCAGGAGTGTGTATACTTTTCCAATGCTTCCAGGCAAAAGAGTCAATAAGTTCAGCACACTCCATATAAATGCATCTTCTAAAGCTAATTAATTTACCTTCTTTGGTATAGCCATTTTCCCATCCTATACCATTAGTATCATCATTTAATTTTTGCTGGAGTTCTAGCATGCTTTTTAAAATATCTTTTACTTGCATTTATTTTCCTTCTTAAGCGTAAAATCCAAATTCTTTATTATTTTCTTCTTCTTTTTTCTTTTCTTGATTGTTATATTGCTTCCAAATTTCTTCTAATAATTTAGCACTATCTTGGAAAATCTGTTTTTTAATATCTTCAAGATCAGTTTTTGTCATTTCTTTATTTAAACTTTTATCCATAATATTAAATAACTCATGCAAGGTTGCTTTTTTGTGCTCTTCATTTTTTGGTATAGGCAGAGCATCACCAATTTTCATCGCAGTGGTGATAAGCTCTTTTGGCTTTAAGGTTCCTACTCTTGAGTTTTTCATAAATTCATCAATTTGAGGCTGTACTTTGGCTACTGCTTCTTTAATTTCTTCAATTTCTTCTTGCGAAAGTTTTGTGCCACTATATGAAAACGAAAAACCAAATTGATTTCTTAAACTCAAAGATGCTGAATTTCCATCTTTATCTAATTTTGCTTCTTTTTTATCGTACATAGAAAAAGAAAGATGATTGCCATTTTTTGTTTTTATATCCATAGAAAAATTTTGAGAGTTGTAGCTAGAAATTTGCATAATGTTCCTTTCAAATCAAGATAAAGTTATATCGTCAAAATAACTAAATCTTAAATAAATTTGCAAAGTTTTTAAGCTTTGCAAATTTCAAATACTAGGGAGATAAATATTTTATCATTAAGTCTTTAAACACTCGTTAAATCCCAAAATAATTTTAGTATTTTTTCATTATTTGAGTGTATTAAAATTTGTTTTTTGTTATGTATATTTTTACATGCTTTTAAAGCCTGTTTTAAATTTTCTTTTAAAGAAAAAATCAATCCAAAAGCAATAGCTTCTTTATCTAAACCACCTAAAATATAAATCAAAGGCATACGCATTGATTTAGAAATATCAAGCTTTGCTTGTTCATTAATGGTAGTTTTAAAATCAAATTTGCTAGGATGTTTGAACTTATAAGCTAAAGCAAGATCTAAAAACTCATCTAAATGGCTTAATTTTTTTCCGCTAATAAAAGGATATATAAAATAAAATAAATCTAAGATATTATTACTAATTTTGCTTTCATTATTATAATTTTCTTGTATAAAATTATAATATGTTTTAAATTGCTCTTGATAGTTTTGTACTAAAGTCATAGCCATTTTAGTTTTTGCAAAATTATTTAAAAAAACTTTAGGATTAGCTTCAAAACTAAAGTCTAAAAAATTAATCTTTGTGTCATTTTGATAAAAAATTCCACTAATATCGCTTTCTAAATCTAACAAAATATTATCTGAATTAAGCTCATTGTTAGAGCTATTATGGACTATTTTATTATCCAATATAATAGAAAAATTATTATAAGCAAATTCATTGCTCATAGGTTTTTCATAAAAACCAAAATCATCCCAAAAATTCTCTTCACTACAGGCAATACAGCCATGTCCTGCAGCTACTGGCCAAGAGGTTTTGGAGTTAAATTTAACCTTAGGGCAATTATTATAAGCATAAGGTCCTTTACAACCTACTTTAAAAAGACAATAACCTTGTTTTATATTTTCATCGTTAAAACTTTGAGCAAAATTACCTGCTTCAAATTTAGCTTTTCTTTCACATAAATCATGCAAACATTTACCATAAAAAGCCAAAGGTCTATTTTGTTCATCTAAAGCCATGTCTTGCTCAAATAATATATAAAAGCAAAGCGCTGCGATGATATTTACATCACTTGGAGGACAACCTGGTATATTGATTACTTTTTTTTCCAAGACTTTAGAAATTCCTATGCTTTTGGTAGGGTTTGGATGTGCAGCTTGAATTCCTCCATAGCTTGAGCAAGTTCCCATAGCAAAGATTGTTTTAGCATTTTTGGCACATTTTTGTAAAATTTCATATCCATTTTCACCATGTGCCCCTATAGTTAGATAAAAAGGATCTATAGCACAAACCCCGCCTTCAACGGCCAAAAGAAAATCTTTTTTTTCTAAAACTTCCTCTAAATGCGATTCTGCTTGGTGTCCGCTTGCACTCATAAAGGTTTCATGATATTCTAAAGAAATGAAATCAAAAATCAGATCTAAAAAGTCAGGCAATGAAGTTCTAAGCAAACTCTCACTACATCCTGTGCATTCACTTAAATGAAGCCATATGAGACTAGGTGGGGTGTGAAGTTGAAAATATCTATGTGCTAAAGGGCTAAAATCATTTGGCAAACCTAAAGTTTTAATGATAGAATTTACGGCTTCTAATGAGATATTTTTCTCTTCTTTATGCGAGTTTTCTAATAGAGCAATTTTATGCTCTAATATGCTTTTTAATTCTTCATTGCTTAAAGACATTTTTTAACCTTTGGCTATTTGTATCATATTTAAAAAATCATTTGCATTTAATGCGGCTGAACCTATTAATACTCCATCACAATTTTTTAAAGCACAAATTTCTTTAATATTGTTTTGATTAACACTTCCACCGTATAAAAGCTTAGCGTTAGTAAATTCTCTTAAAAAATTAAGTATGGTATTAATATCATCAAGATTAGCACTAACTCCTGTACCTATAGAATAAATAGGCTCATATGCTATGATAAGTTTTTTATAAGATAAATCAATATTTTCAATTTGTTTTTTTAAAAAATCTAAGCTTTTATTAGTATTTTTGGTTTCTAAACTTTCGCCTATACAATAAATGATATTAAAATCAAGATTTTTTGCAAAATCAAATTTAGCTTTTAAAAAGCTTTCATTTTCATTTAAAGCTCTTCTTTCAGAATGACCTATTAAAACACTTTTGATATTAAATTCTTCTAAGTGAATTTTACCAATTTCTCCGGTATAGGCTCCATTTTCACAAGGGTAGAAATTCTGCGCGCCTTGCTGAAATGAAAAATTGTCTTTTAAAAAAGCTATGCTAGGAGGGAAGATGAAAATTTCATCTTCTTTGTTTAAGTTTTGGTTTAATTTTTGAGCGTAAAGTTCAAAGCTTGATCTTGTATGATTACACTTTAAATTTGCTGCAAAAATCATTCATTATCCTTTATGGTCAAAGGTTTTACACCAGGAAGTTCTTTTCCTTCTATAAGCTCTAATGATGCTCCACCACCGGTTGAAATGAAAGTCATCTCATCAGCATCACCTGCTCTTGCTACAACATCAGCAGTATCACCACCACCTATTACAGTTGTTGCATGAGATTCACTAATATAATGACTCATTTTAATGCTACCTTTTGAGAATTTATCGATTTCAAAAACTCCCATAGGCCCATTCCACCATATAGTTTGAGCATCAGAAAGTGCCTCTTTAAATAATCTTACGCTAGCAGGACCTATATCAAGTCCCATCCAACCTGCAGGAATTTCTTGCACAGGGGTGTATTTCATTACTGCTTCTTGAGAGCAAGTTTGCGCTGCTGTAACATCCACAGGAAGATAAATTTTTACACCTAGATTTTTACCTTTGAGTAAGATTTTATTTGCTTCTTCAATTAAATCTTCTTCTAAAAGAGAATTTCCTATATCATAACCTTGAGCTTTTAAGAAAGTAAAGGCCATACCTCCGCCTATGATTAATTTATCTACTTTTGGAAGTAAGTTAGTCAAAGCTTGTAATTTCCCACTTACTTTAGAACCACCTACTACGGCCACAAAAGGACGCGCAGGGTGTTTGATAAGATTGCTTGCAAACTCAATTTCTTTTTGGAGTAAAAATCCCGCACCCTTGTTTGTATTATCAAAGTATTTTGTAATAGCTTCAACGCTAGCATGGGCTCTATGACAAACCCCAAAAGCATCATTAATATAAACATCAGCCATAGAAGCAAGTTCTTTGGCTAAATTTTCATCATTCTTAGTTTCACCCTTTTCAAAGCGTAAATTTTCTAAAAGCAAAATTTCACTTGATTTTAATTCGCTAGCTTTTTTCTTTGCATCTTCACCTATAACATCTTTAGCCATGATGACTTCTTTAGCCATTAAGCGTGCAAGTCTTTTTGCAACTGGTTCTAAAGAGTATTTTGAAGCTATTTCTTTTGGACGCCCTAAATGTGAAGCTAAAATAACCGCACAGCCATTATCTAAACAATACCTTATAGTAGGGATGGCCGAGCGAATACGACGATCGTCGGTGATATTTAAAAACTCATCTTGAGGAACATTAAAATCACATCTTATAAATACTTTTTTCTTTGCAAGATCAATATCTTTAATCGATAAAATACTACTCATCTTAAGCCTTTGCTATAAATACTGCCATATCTACTAAACGAGAAGAATAACCCCATTCATTATCATACCAAGCAACCACTTTAACAAAATCATCACAAATAACTTGAGTTAAATCACTTGCTACAATTGCACCATAAGAGCAAGTTATAAAATCACTAGAAACTCTTTCTTCATCATCTACCAATAATATGCCTTTTAAATTACTAGCAGCTGCTTTTCTAAAGGCTTCATTGATTTCTTCTTTACTTACTTTTTTCTTTAAAGTTGCAGTTAAATCTACAGTTGATACATCAGCTACAGGCACACGCATGCTTTGACCATGTAATTTTCCATCAAGTTCAGGCATAACAAGCTTCATAGCTTTTGCTGCACCGGTAGAAGTAGGGATGATATTTTGTGCAGCAGCGCGTGATCTTCTTTTATCTCTTGCTTTTGCATCAATAATACTTTGACCATTGGTGTAAGCATGTATAGTAGTCATTAAACCTTTTTCTATGCCAAAATTATCTTGCAAAACTCTACAAATTGGTCCTAGGCAGTTGGTGGTACAACTTGCATTTGAGATGATATTTTCGCCTTTATATTCGTGAGCATTTACTCCTAAAACATAGGTTGGAGTTTTATCTTTTGCAGGTGCACTCATGATGACTTTTTGCACCCCATGATCTAAAAATCCTTGACATTTTTCCATAGTTAAGTGTGCACCGGTACACTCTAAAACAATTTGTGCGCCATATTTTGCAAAGTCTAAATCTGCTACATTTCTACTTTTTAAAACTTTTATTTTTTTATTATCAATTATTAAATCATCATTTTCATTTTCAACGCTACCATCATATACCCCATGAACGGTGTCGTATTTAAAAAGATATTTTGTGAGTTCAATATCAGTAGTATCATTAATCGCTACAAGTTCTATATCATCGCGTTTCATGATAATTCTTGCAACACATCTTCCAATGCGTCCAAAGCCATTTATTGCAACTTTTACAGCCATTTTCATTTCCTTTTTATGATTAAGTAGATAAAATTCTACTAAAAAAAGGTTAAATTTTAATGAAAATCGCACTTTTTGGCGGTAGTTTTGATCCGCCTCATTTAGGTCATAATGCTATAGTCTTAAATGCATTAGAAAATTTAGAGCTTGATAAGCTCATTATTATGCCTACTTTTATTAGTCTTTTTAAACAAGAATTTACTGCAGATGAACAAAGACGCTTAAAATGGTGCAAGGAAATTTGGGGAAGCTTAATAAAAGTTGAAATTTGTGATTTTGAAATAAAAAAGCAAAGACCTGTGCCTAGTATAGAAAGTGTTGAATTTTTATATAAGCAATATGAAATTTCAAAATTTTATCTTATTTTAGGAGCTGATCATTTGCAAAGTCTTGAAAAATGGCATGAATTTGAAAGATTGCAAAATTTGGTAGAATTTGTTGTAGCTAAAAGAGATGATATTTTTATACCAAAACATTTTAAAACTTTAGATACTAAAGTAAATATCTCTTCATCTTTTATAAGACAAACTTTACAAACAACGCAAGTTTGTGAGCAAATCAAAGAAGAAGTTAAGCTTTATTATTCTAAATTTAAAAATATTTAACAAAAGGAAAACAATGCAAGAAAGAATTAATAATATAGTGCAGATTTTAGATGATAAAAAAGCAGATTTAATAGAAAGCTTTGATATGCAAGATAAGGATTATTTTGTTAAATTTGTAGTGATTGCTACTACTATGGGGGAAAGACACGCGCTTTCTTTGATTGATGATTTAAAAACTAATCTTAAAAGCAAAGGTGAGGAGTTTTTAAATATAGAAAGTAGTGAAGAATGGACTGTACTTGATTTAGGAGATATTTTGATTCACTTAATGAGTGAAACTTATAGAGCAAAATATAATATAGAAGAATTTTTGAAAAGTTTAAATAAAGAAAATCAAAACTAGGATTAATATTTGGATAATCTAATCACTGAATTATCAGATTTAGCTAAAGAATATTTTGAAAATTCAGAATTTGAAAAATGCGATGAAGTTTTAAGCGAGCGTATTGTTTTTGGAAGCTTATCATAATAGAGCATTTTGTGGATTTAATTGTTTGAAATTTCAAGAAGTACTTTTGGCTTTCAATAAAACCATGTACTAGATAATACATATTATTTAGTATATTTTAACAGAGCTAGAATTTATATACTTTTAGATAAGCAAATAAAAGCCTTAAAAAATTGTAAACTTGTATTGATCTAGCTCTTGTTTAAGAAGCGACTTTGAGAATTTGGAAGATTATCAAAAGGCTATAGAATTTTTTAATAAAATGATTGAGTAAACAAGTTTTAGAATATACCAAAGAATTACCAAAGCTTGATGGAGAAAATGAGTTTGCATTAAAAAATCAAAATATTTTAATGCAAAAACTAAAACAACAAAATAAAAAATGGTGGCAAATTTGGAATTAAATTAGAGTTTGCTGATATATTCTTCAATCTCTTTTTTGATTTTGTCTTTTTTGTCTTTTAAAGCTTGTTTTTTGTTTTTATACTCTGTTTTACTCATATAATCTTTTTGTTTTTTTAATTCTTTTAACTCTTGTTCGATTTTTTCTATCTCTTGTTCTTTAAGTTTTTTAGCCTCTAATTTTTTATCATAAAAAAGAGGATCTTTTGCACAATCTGCTTGAACTTCTTTTAAGGCTAATTCTAAACTTAAAGCTTTTTCTTGATGATTGTAATTTTTAGCATAAGCTATTTCTTTTTGAATTTGCTTTATTTTAACCTCACATTGCGTGGAAAATGCAAGTGAGCAAAGTGTAAGTAAAAATAACAATTGCTTCATAGTTTAAACCTTTCTTTTTTCAAATTTTAGTTTATTATATTAAATAATTTATTTGCTGTTTTTAATAAAAACATGAGTTTTAAAAAAAGTTATTTGACCTTTTATAAAAATAAAGATGAATTATTATCAAGCTTATAGTTTGATTTTCTCATATTTTAAACTTATATGATTTTTGTACTAAAATAATCCTAAGTAGATAATGTAATAGGACTTGATAACTAGAATTAATAAATTTTTAAACATGAATATTATTTATTTTTTTAAGTAAAATTGATACAAATCCTTCAAAATCAGGCAATTTTAAATCCTTAATTTCTCTTTGTTGTTTTCCCCACATGCATTCAGGAAAAAACCCATCTTCTTTAAAGCGTGCCATAACATGAAAATGCACTCTTGGCACATAGTTTGCAAAGGAAGCTATGTTGATTTTTTCTGGGTTGTAGTATTCTCTAAGGCTTAATTCGCAAGCTAAAACATACTGAAAAAGCATATTTTGTAAAAAGGATGGACAATCACTTAATTCTCTGTAATTTTCTTTAGTAAAAATTTTTACCCAAGGAATTTGAGAATCTTCTTTTTCTATAAATAAAAAATCATTTTCATAAATCATCTAAATCCTTAAAAAGACTAGGGTTATTCCTAGTCTTTTGATTATTTTTTTACTCCTATCATTTTTGTAGGATCTACAAATTTAGCAAAGTCTTCTTCGCTTACTAAGCCAAGCTCCATAGCACTTTCTTTTAAAGAAATACCTTTTTTATGAGCATTTTTTGCTACTTTAGCTGCATTTTCATAGCCAATGTGTGGATTTAGTGCAGTTACTAGCATTAAAGAATTATGTAAATTATGATCTATTTTTTCTTTATTTGGCTCTATACCAACAGCACAATGGATATTAAATGAATGCATAGCATCAGCTAATAAATCAAGGCTTTGCAAGAAGTTATAAATAATCACAGGCTTGAAAACATTAAGCTCGAAATTTCCTTGGCTTGCTGCAAAGCCAATAGCTGCATCATTTCCCATAACTTGCACTGCAACCATAGTTAAAGCTTCGCATTGAGTAGGATTAACCTTGCCTGGCATGATAGAACTTCCTGGTTCGTTTTCAGGTATGTTTAACTCTCCAAGACCACATCTAGGGCCACTTGCTAGCCATCTAATATCATTTGCTATTTTCATTAAATTTGCAGCTAAGCCTTTCATGGCCCCATGAGTAAAATTAATTGCATCATGGCTTGTTAGGGCATGGAATTTATTTGGACTTGAAATAAATTTAGTGCCTAAAAGCTTGCTTAATTCTTCACTTACTTTTTCGCTAAGTTCTGGATGAGCATTCAATCCTGTACCAACAGCTGTCCCACCTATTGCAAGTTCTCTTAATGTAGGTAAAGAAGCGATGATTTGCTCTTTTGAGTGAAGTAACATAGAAAGATATCCGCTAAATTCTTGAGCTAGGGTAAGTGGTGTAGCATCTTGAAGGTGAGTTCTTCCTATTTTAATAATTCCTTCAAATTCTTTTACTTTTTTTTCAAAAGTTGCAATAAGCTCATCTAAAGCAGGGATAAGTTTTTTCTCTACTTGCTCTACCGAAACTATACTCATAGCAGTTGGAAAAGTATCATTTGAACTTTGACTCATATTTACATGATCATTTGGATGAACAAGCTTTTCTTTTCTAAAATCTCCACCCATAATTTCAGTTGCACGGTTTGCTATAACTTCATTCATATTCATATTGCTTTGAGTGCCTGAACCTGTTTGCCATATTGCTAGTGGGAAATTATCGTCAAATTTTCCTGCTACAATTTCATCGCAAGCTTGCACGATAGCATTTTTTTTAGCATCATCTAATTTACCAAGTTTATTATTTACCAAAGCCAAAGATTTTTTAAGATTTGCAAAAGCATAAATTAAAACTTTTGGCATTTTCTCACAACCAATTTTAAAATTTTCAAAACTTCTTTCAGTTTGTGCTCCCCAATATTTATCATTAGGAACTTTTATCTCTCCCATAGTATCGTGTTCGATTCTGTATTCCATGGCCTTTCCTTGTAATAAAATAAGTTGTGATATTTAAACTAAATAAACCCTAAAGTTTGCTTATAATTTAAGAAGTATTTATAAAATTTTTGAAGAAAGGTGTAGTTTTTTTCAAAACTACACAAATACTATTCTACTGTAACACTTTTTGCTAGATTTCTTGGCATATCCACATCATTGCCAAGTCTTATAGAAACTTCTAAAGCTAGAAGCTGTAAGATTACCATCATTTCGAAAAATTCGCACATATAGTGCTCTTGTTTTGAAGTTTTTATAAAATCATCACTTAAATCAAAATCAAGTGGAGAGATAGCAAGTAAAGTAGAATCCCTTGCAGCTAATTCTTCTACATTTGATTTTGTTTTTTCATAAAGACAATTTTGCGGCATTAATGCAACGGTAAAAAGCTCACTATCTGCTAGAGCAATAGGTCCATGTTTCATCTCTCCTGCTGGATAGCCTTCAGCATGTAAGTATGAAATTTCTTTAAGTTTTAAAGCTCCTTCTAGTGCTAGTGGATAAAATACATCTCTTCCTATAAAGAAAAAGCCATGGCCATGTAGGTATCTTTTTGAAATTCTATGTACTTTTTCATGCAAGTTTTGTTCAACTTTAACTATACTTGGTAAACTTCTTAGAGCTTTGATTTCTTTACTCATATCTAAATTTGCTTTTTGTGCAAGATAGATTGCAAGCATCCATAAAGTTGCTACTTGAGTGGCAAATGCTTTAGTTGAAGCTACGCCTTTTTCAATACCCGCTCTAGTAAGTAAAGATATATCAGCCAAACGCACGATGTTAGAATTATCCACATTGCATATTGCTAAAGTTTTAACTCCTTGTGTTTTTGCTATTTTTAAAGCTTCTAGTGTATCAGCTGTTTCACCACTTTGAGAGATTACTATAAAAAGAGTATTTTTACCTATAATGGCTTCTCTGTATCTAAATTCACTTGCTACTTCAACTTTAGTTTTAATTTTTGCAAGTCTTTCAAGTAAATAAGCCCCACTTAATGCTGCATGATAGCTTGTACCACAAGCACAAAGTGTGATTTCATCTATGTTTTGTAAAAGAGTTTCATCTATATCTTCAAAAACAATCTGCTCACCTTGTAATCGTCCCATTAAAACTTCGCCTAAAACTCTACTTTGCTCATAAATTTCTTTTTCCATGAAAAACCTATAACCATCTTTTTGAGCATAACTTTTATCTTGACTTAAAGCCACAAAAGTAGGTTGTATACAAGCTTGATCATGACAAATTTTGCATTCATTTAAATTAACATATCCATAATCTCCATCTTCAAGATAAGCTACTTTATCCACTAAAGAAACTAAAGGTGCATCACTTGATGCAAAATAATATTCATTTTCATCGCCATTTTTTCCGATGATGAGTGGCACAGCATTTTTAGCAAAATAAATTGTATTAGGATCTTTTTTACTCACAAGCAAGATTGCAAAAGCACCTTTTAGTTCAGCTATGGTCTTTTTAAAAGCTTCAAATGGTTCTAAATTACTCGCATGATATTCAAATAAATGTACAATAACTTCAGTGTCAGTTTGACTTAGAAAATTAATACCTTCTTGTGTGAGTTTTGTTTTTAATTCTTGGTAATTTTCTATGATTCCATTATGTATTACACAAGAGTATTGTCCTAAATGTGGATGCGCATTTATTTCAGTTGGTTTTCCATGGGTTGCCCAACGCGTATGGCCTATAGCAAGCCCAAATCCATCACTATTAAAATTAGCAGTCTTATTAGCTAAATTTTCTAATTTTCCAACCGCTTTAAAAAAGTCTAATTCTCCATCTTTCATTACTGCTATACCGGCGCTATCATAACCTCTATATTCAAGCTCTTTTAAACCTTCTAATATGATTTTTTTCTTTTCTTTAGTTCCTATATAACCTACTATTCCACACATCTTTTACTCGCTTATTAGTGATTTAAGAATTTGATCTTTATGATCTTGCAAGCTTTCATTTTTATGCAAAATCAAAACATTTCGCGTTCTTTCTTTTATAGTTTGAATTTTTGCTGCACTTAAGATAATATCATATCTTACAAGCACATCCATTACATAAGCCATTAAACCTTTTTGATCTTTTGTGTTTAAGGTTATTTTGGCATAGCTTTTGGAATAATTCATGTCTAATTTTAATTCATCTTTTTTAATGTTTGGTTTTTTTGCTTTTTTTTGTACTTTTAAATGTAATTTAGAATTAAGTAAATTTTCTAAACTTTGTTTTTGATTATCACTTACTATATCTGAATATTCAAATTTCAGATAAACTTTTTCATCAAATAATTCAAAAAAACTCATAAAGACTAAATTTAAAGAACTTAAAGTGTTGAGTATATTTTCAAGATTATTTTTTCTATTCATTATAAGCTCTAGAGTAAAATTATCTTGATTGTCAAGCCAAAAAGTAAAATTTTCTTTTTGCGCAATCTGTGTTATTTTAATAATTTTTTCAAAGCTATTTTTTATAAAAAAGAGATTAGATTTAATATGAGTGATATTGTTTTGAGTTTGCTCATCAAGATCTAAAAAAGCCTTGCTTCTTTTTAGGGTTTGTTCTTTTTTTACCCTTCTTTGACTCTCATCAATTAAATTTTCATCCTCAAAACCTTCTAGTGCATTTTGAAACAATCTTTCTAAACTTTTATAATAAAAATGATTTTCTATACCCAAAGCTTTAGCATTGCAAAAAGATAAAAGATGTAAGGTTTTTAGGGTATGAGTATCATTTAATTTGGAAATAAAATTTAATACAATAGTAGAATTATAAATATCTTCTTTTTCTATAATATCTTTAAAAGCATTGAAATTTTTAAATAATCTTAAGCCAAAATCTAAAAGTTCATTATCAACTTGGAATTTTCCAACATAAGCTCTGTAAATATTAGCTAAAGAAATTTCATTTTCTTCATGAATAGCACTTAAAAGTACGGTAAGCTTTATTATTAGAAGTGTTTTTTTATCAAATTTGCAATCTTTTTCTTCAAAGTATTTTAAGCAAAGTAATGCTCTATCTAATGCGCTATAAACACCTTCTTCTTCGAGTAAAAATTTACTTTGAATTAATGGTTTGCAAAAATCTTTTAAAATATTTGCATTGTTTAGTAGTTTTAAAATACTAAAAGAATGTTTTTTTTCTAATATACCTTTAAATAACTCCAAATTTTCATCATTATTTTTTGCTCTTTTTAATGCAAAAATTAGTTTAATATCAAAAATAAATTCCTCATCTTCTAGTTTTAAAAGTCGATTGAGTATTGAATTTAAATTTTCATTTTCATCTGAATAGGTAAAAAAGTTATCTTGTATTTCATAAAGTTTATTTTCTTTATAATGTTTTTCTTGGATGCACCTTGCTAAAAAATGTGTATAAATTCCACAAATTTGCATACTTTGCATTGCTTTTTGAATGAGTATGGATTTAAGATCTAAATTTTTCTTTTCTTTTTTATGCATTAAGTTAGCAAGTTCTTGTGAATTTTGTATTAAAAATAAATTTGTGTTTTTACCTTCTAAAAGATTCATTGCACATTTAAGTGAAAATAAAAAATCACTTGCAAGCTTAAATTCGCTAAATTCTTTTTCATTGATAAAATTAAGCATATAATTTTTGGGAGAATCTTTAAATAAAATATTTAAATTTTCTATATTAAGTTGCTCATCTAAACCGCCAAAATTTTTATTAATATCAAATTCTTGCTTGATTAAAGGTTGATAATAAGGGTTAAATTCATGCAAGATTTTTAGAGCAAATTCTTCTTTTAACTCATCTTGAGCTTGGGAAATTTTTTCTTTGATTTGTTTAAATAAAATCTTAGAGCCGCTAATATAGCGGTATTGTAAAATATTTTGTTTAAGCTCATTTTTAGCTATATTATAAAGTCCATTTATTTCACAAATTTGATAGTTAATGCTTAAACCAATATCGTTTAAAGAAGTGATAAATGCTTTCATTAAAGGCTTAATATTATAAGCTTTTATATCTTTATAAATAAGCAATAAATCAATATTTTCTTTTATGCTTAAATTCATTTTAGCATATTGTTTAATGGCGATAATACAAAAAGGAATTTTGTCATTATGTGGAAAAAAATCATCAAAAAAATCATTTAAAACAAGCTCATAAATATCTTCTATAAAACGATCAATCTCTTTAGAATGGTAAAAGCTAAAAGAACCTTGCTTTAAAAAAAGTCTAGAACAATATGCTTCATAGTCTTTTAAAGAATTTTTTAATTTTTGAATTTTTTGCATATCCATTTTTGAAAATTATTCCTTGCTTTAAATTTTTGTTAAAATCATACCAAAAAATACTTTGTATTAAATTTTAAGTAAGTTAAAATTATAATTGTAGTTTAAAATTAAAAATATGGTAAGAATATGCAAACAATTATAGAAAAATTAGAAAATCAAGAAAGATTAAACGAAGAAGAGGCTAATAAACTTTGGGATTTAGAGCTTTTTACTCTAGCTAAATATGCACAAAAAATTCGTACTAATTTGCATGGCAAAAAGGTTTATTTTAATATCAATCGACATATTAATCCTACAAATATATGTGCAGATACTTGTAAATTTTGTGCTTTTTCAGCACATAGGAAAAATCCTAATCCTTACACTATGACACATGAAGAGATAATGAAAATAGTTGATGAGACAGTTTTAAGAGATACGAAAGAAATTCATATTGTTTCAGCGCACAATAAAAATACATCATGGCAGTGGTATTTAGAAATTTTTAAAATGATTAAAGAAAAATATCCATTTTTACACATTAAAGCTCTAACTGCTGCTGAGGTTGATTTTTTAAGTAGAGCTTTTGATATGAGTTATGAAGAAGTAATAGAAAAAATGCTTGAGTATGGTGTTGATTCTATGCCAGGCGGTGGAGCTGAAATTTTTGATGAAGAAGTTAGAAAAAGAATTTGTCATGGTAAGGTAAGTAGTGAAAATTGGCTAAAAATTCACAAACTTTGGCATGAAAAAGGTAAACAAAGTAATGCTACTATGTTATTTGGGCATATAGAAAGTAGAGAAAATAGAATTAATCACATGATAAGATTAAGAAATCTCCAAGATCAAACAAGTGGGTTTAATGCTTTTATTCCTTTAGTTTGGCAACAAGATAATAGTTTTATTACAGGTAAAAAGCCACTTGGCTCGGTGGAAATTTTAAAAACTTTAGCTATAGCAAGAATAGTGCTTGATAATATTAAAAATATCAAAGCTTATTGGGCAACTATGGGTATAAATTTAGCTATGGTGGCTCAAGATTTTGGTGCAAATGATTTAGATGGTACCATAGAAAAAGAAAGCATACAAAGTGCAGGTGGAGCAAAAAGTTCAAATGGCTTAAGTTTAAAAACCTTCATAGAGATGATTCAAAGTTCAGGTTATATAGCAATAGAGCGAGATAGTTTATATAATGAACTAAAAATTTATTAAGGATTAAAATGGATTTTTTTAAACTTAAAGAGCATAATAGCGATGTAAAAACTGAAATTTATGCAGGTATTGCTACCTTTTTAGCAATGATTTATATTATACCAGTTAATGCTAATATAATGAGCAATTCAGGTATGCCACTAGAAGCTTTAATCGTAGCAACCGCTTTGGTAACTATTATAGCTACTACTTTAAGTGCTTTTTTCTCTAATACTCCTGTGGCTATGAGTGTAGGCATGGGATTAAATGCGTATTTTACTTTTAGCGTGTGTAATACTTATCAAATTCCTTGGCAAAGTGCTTTGGGGGCTGTTTTTTTATCAGGTATTGTTTTTACTTTATTATCTTTTACTAATTTTAGAATTTGGGTTATAAAAAGCATACCAAATGATCTAAGAAAAGCTATATCAGCGGGTATTGGAACTTTTATAGCTTTTATGGGACTTGTGCAAATGGGAATTATCACCAAAAGCGAAGCAACTTTAGTAGGCTTGGGAGATTTTTCAAGCACTAAAGTGCTTTTTGGATTATTTGGTTTGTTTTTAGTTTTTGTTTTTTGGGCTTGGAGGATTAAAGCTGCTTTTATCTTAGCTGTTTTTGTAAGTGCTTTGTGTGCTTGGATTTTTGGTATTGATGGAGCTAGGTTTCCAGAACAACTTTTGTCGATGCCAGTTATAAACGGAGATAATGGCTTAAGTGCAATATTTGGTAAGCTTGATATTAAAGGAGCTTTAGAACTTAGTATGATTCCTATAGTGCTTACTTTTTTTGTTACTCAGCTTTTTGATAGCGTAGGGACAATCACAGGCGTAGGTTCAAGAGGAAAAATATTTGATGATCCAAAACAAGGTGATAAAAAACTAGGAAAAACTTTAGGAGTAGATGCTGTTAGTTCAGCTATGGGAGCAGTTGTTGGTACCTCTACTGTAACGGCATTTGTGGAGAGTTCAGCGGGAGTTGAAGCAGGCGGTAGAACAGGTCTTACAGCTTTAGTTACTGCTATATGTTTTGTTTTCACTTTATTTTTACTACCGGTATTTAAAGCTATTCCTGCAAATTCTATTTATCCTGTATTGGTTCTTGTTGGAGTTTTAATGTTTATGGAAGTTGCAAATATTAATTTTAAAGATAAAGCAATAGCTGTGAGTGCGTTTTTTATTATTATTATGATGCCGCTGACTTATTCTATTACAACAGGTTTTGCTTTTGGTTTTATTGCGTATTTATTTATGCGTATTATGCAAAAAGAATTTGATAAAATTAATCTTGGAATTATCATTTTAAGTGCAATTTCATTATTGGTATTTTTATTACAATTTTTATAGGAAGTGATTATGTATTATTATGCTTATGAAGAATTTCAAAAAGAAATTATCCCTTTTACGCGCAAAATAAAAGAGGAATTTAATCCCGATGTTTTACTTGCTATAGCAAGAGGTGGTATGACTTTGGGCCATTTTTTAGCAGAAGGTATGGGTAATAGAAATTTATTTTCTTTAAATTCTATCCATTATGAAGATACTCAAAAATTAGATACGATTAAAATTTTTAATATTCCTGATCTTAGTTTATATAAAAAAGTTCTTTTGGTAGATGATATCATAGATAGTGGTGAAACTATGATAGAAATTAAGAGAGTCTTAAGTCAAAAGTTTCCTCATTTAGAGCTTAAAGTAGCAAGTGTTTTTTACAAAACTTCAGCATTATTAATCCCTGAATTTTATATTAAAGAAGCTAAAGAATGGATTGATTTTTTCTGGAGTATTAAAATTTAGTTTATTATTAGCTATAAATAATACAATATAATTAAATACTAAACTAAAAGGAAGGACAAACATGAGTTTAACAAGAAGAAAATTCTTAAAAGGTCTTGCTGCAACTTCAGCAGTTGCTTCCGTTAATCCTTTAATGGCAGCACAAACAAAATTTTACGATACTAAAAAAATTCCTCATGCAACTCACTTTGGTGCTTTTTGGGCTGAAGTAAATTCAGAAGGAAAAATAGTAAAAGTTACTCCACAAAAATCTGATAAACATCCTTCAGTAATAACTGATGCCATTATCGATAGAACTTATTCAGACACTAGGGTAAAGTATCCTTGTGTTAGAAAAAGCTTTTTAGAAGGTAAAAAAAGACCTAAATTAAGAGGTAAAGAACCTTTTGTAAGAGTAAGTTGGGAGAAAGCTTTAGAGCTTGTATTGGAAAAATTAAAAGAAACTCCTATTGAAAATTTATTTAATGCAAGTTATGGTGCATGGGGACATGTAGGTTTATTGCACAATTGCAACTCAGTAGCAGGAAGATTTTTTAATACCGCTTTAGGTGGCCATATTGGCACTGATGGCGAGTATAGTAATGGTGCTGCTGGTAAAGTAAATGCTAGCATAGTAGGAGATTTGGAAGTTTATTCTTTGCAAACTTCTCATGAAGTTATTTTGGAAAACACTCAGGTTTATGTTTTATGGGGAGCTGATCTTTATAAATGTAATCAAATTGATTTTAAAGTTGCAAATCGTGGTAATGATGATTATTATAAAAAATACAGCAAATCAAAAATTAAATTTATAACTATTGATCCTCAATATACTCAAACAGCAGAAATTTTAAATGCCCAGTGGATTAAGATTCGTCCAAATACTGATGTTGCTTTAATGCTTGGTATGATGAATTATTTATATAAAAGTGGAAAATATGATAAAAAATTCATTGAAAAATACACTGATGGTTTTGACAAATTCTTACCTTATTTGCTTGGAAAAACTGATGGTATTGATAAAACTCCAGCTTGGGCTGCAAATATTACCGGCGTTGAAGAAAAAGTTATTACTGCATTAGCAGATACTTTTGTAAAAAATAGAACCTTTTTAGCAGGTAACTGGGCTATGCAAAGAGCACACCATGGTGAGCAAGCTGATTGGACTTTAATGGTTTTAGCTTCAATGATAGGTCAAGTAGGCTTACCTGGTGGTGGATTTGGTTTTTCTATGCATTATTCAGGTGGTGGTCAAGCATTTTCAGGTGTAAGATTACCAGTAGGTTTACCACAAGGTAAAAATAATCTTGATACTAATATTCCTGCAAGTAGAGTTTCAGAAGCTATTTTAAATCCAGGTAAAACAGTTAAATTTAAAGGTAAAGAAATCACTTATCCTAAAATTAAACTCATGTATGTAGTGGGTGCTTCTGTATTGGGTCATCATCCAAATACAAATGAACTTATCAAAGCTTTAAGAACACTTGATACATTAATTGTACATGAGCCTTGGTGGACTCCTATGGCAAAAATGGCAGATATTGTATTACCTTCAACTACAACTTTAGAAAGAGATGATATTAGCTTTGGTGGCTCTTATTCTCAAGATTATGTTTATGCTATGAAAAAAGTAATTGAGCCTTATTTTGAAAGTAGAAATGACTATGATATTTTCGAAGAATTAGCAAAAAGAATTGGCGAGAGAGAGCATAAAAAATTTACAGGTAATAAAACAAAACAACAATGGCTTGAAGGTTTTTATGGAAGAAGTGATTGTCCTTATTATATGGAATTTGCTGACTTTTGGAAACAAGGTTTTATTCATTTTGAAACTCCAAAAGAAGCTTATAATTTTGTAAGACACTCTGAATTTAGAGCCGATCCTGTGGCAAATAAACTTGCAACAGAAAGTGGAAAAATCCAAATTTATTCTCCAAAATTTGAAAAATACAATTTAGATGATTTTAAAGCACATCCAACATGGTTTGAGCCTGCAGAGTGGCTGGGTAATGAAAAATTAGTTAAAAAATTTCCTTTCCATTTAGTAAGTCCACATCCAAGATATAGAGTGCATTCTCAACTTGATAATACTTGGGTAAGAGATTTGTATAAAATTCAAGGTAGAGAACCTGTGATGATTAATACAAATGATGCCAAAAAACTTGGTATTACCCACGGAGAAGTTGTAGAAGTATATAATGATCGTGGGTCACTTTTAGCAGGTGCTTTTGTAACAGATAATATCATGGAAGGAGTTGTTAGTATCCAAGAAGGTGCTTGGTATGACCCTGAAGATGTAAGCGATAGCAAGCCAAGATGTAATGCAGGTCATGTAAATGTTTTAACAAGCTCAAGACCAACTTCAACTATGGCTCAAGCAACTAGTGTAAATACTTGCTTAGTGGGTATTGAAAAGCTAAAAGAAGTTATAAAACCTTATAATTCAACTACACCACCAGAAATCATAGGAGCTTAAAATGAAGAAAATTATATTAACATTAACTTTTTTAGCTAGTGCTTTGTTTGCTAAAGATATGTTTATTTTTAATGAAAAAGTAGATCTTTTAGATAGTGCTAGTAAAAAAGTAGTAGGACAAATTTATGAAGGCTCTAAAGTGGAGCTTATAAAAGAAGAAGGCGAATACTCTTTAATTAAAGTCAAAGGTGAGGTTGTAGAGTCAAATCCAAAAAGCCTTGCTTATACCAAAGATGGAATTTATCTTTTACTTACTTTAAATGGTAAAAATGCAAGTAATGAAATGGAATTTTTAGTTAAAAGTAAAGATTTGACCGATCAAGAAATTCTTGCTTGGGATGAGATAGAATTAACTTATTATGATACTTGCACAAGTTGTCACGCAGCACATAAACCAAAAGAACATTTAATGGAAGAATGGGATGCATATTTATCTGCTATGCAAGGTTTTGCTAAAATCACTGATGCGGAAAAAGATAGAATTTTAAGATTTTTACAATCTCATGCAAGTAATGGGCCTGTAAAACTTGACTAATTAAAAATGAAAAGGTATTTATTAGCCGTTTTATTTTTTGATTTTTGTGCTTTATTATATGGTGTAAGCACTTTATCTATCAGCTATAATGAAGCACAAATTTATTTTTACGATCATAGCTTAATTGCTATGATTGCTAGATTTGGTACTACTCTTCTTGGACAAAATGATTTTGGATTAAGACTTCCGTTTGTTTTGTTGCATTCTTTAAGTTGTATTTTGTTGTATATTTTGGCTTTAAGATACACCAAAACTTCTTTTGATGCTTTTATTTCTGTTGTGCTTTTTATATTGCTTCCTGGTAGTGTAGCCAGTGCTTTGCTTATCAATGAATCTAGCGTAGTAATATTTTTTACGCTTTTGATTTTGGTGCTGTTTGAATATAAAAAATTCTTTTTATTTTATATCTTGTTTTTTTTAGTTCTTTTTGTAGATGGAAATTTTGTAATTTTATATTTATCTTTTTTCTTTTTTGCTATATATAAAAAAGATAAATTACTTATTGCATGCTCTTTGATTTTATTTGCTATTGCAATGAGTATTTATGGTTTTGATGCAAGTGGAAAACCTAAAGGATATTTTTTAGATACTTTAGGTATTTTTGCAGCTTGCTTTTCACCTTTAATTTTTCTTTATTTTTTTTATGTTATTTATAGAATTCTTTTACAAGATGATAAACCTCTTTTATGGTTTATTAGTGCAACTACTTTCGTTTTTTGTTTGATTTTTTCTATAAGACAAAGACTTTTTTTAGAAGACTTTTTACCTTTTTGTGTAGTTTGTACTCCATTATTAGTTCGTTATTTAATGTCTTCTTATCGCTCAAGAATGCCACAATTACGCCTAAAATATAAAATTTTTATAGAATGCTCTTTAGTTTTTTTACTATTTTTTTATCTTGGTATTATTTTTAATCAAAGTTTTTATTATTTATTAAAAGATCCAAAAAAACATTTTGCTTATGATTATCATATTGCTAAAGAATTGTCTTTAAAGTTAAAACAAAGAAATTTTACACATATTTTCACTAAAGATAAAGAGTTAGCTTTAAGACTTAAATTTTATGGTATTTCCAAAGGTAAATTAGAACTTCATTCTAGTAAAAAAACTAGTAAGATATATGTTAGTTTAGGTAGGCATAAAATTTATTATTATATAAAATGAAACAAGCTTTTACTTTAATAGAATTAGTTTTTGTTTGTATTATATTATCTTTATTGTTTTCTATGGGGTATTTTTATTACAAACCTGACTATTTGCGTTTAGGGGCTGAACAAATTTTAAATGATATTAAATACACAAGACATTTAGCATTAATACAAAATGATTTTAGAGTAAAAGAATTTAATATTGCTAAACGAGAGTGGTTTAAAGCCAAATGGCAATTATATTTCATACGCTCAAAGTCAGCTACAAATAATGAACAAACTTATACTATTTTTTTAGATAAAAATGGTGATGGTAATGCAAATATAGGTAAAAACATGATTAATAAAGACAGAGAAATAGCTGTTGATTTAATTAATCCAAACTTATTGATGAACTCAGGACAAAGCGGAGTAATAAATCAAAATGATTCTAAGGCAAATTTAAAATATAATATAGAAAAAACATATGGTATTTCAAAAGTTTTGTTTGAAGGTGCTTGCAAGGGAAGTACGCGTTTAATTTTTGATGATTATGGTCGCTTATATACACCTTTGAAAAATGCTATGCGTCCTTATGATAAGCTCTCATCTTTTAATAATAACTGCATTATAAGATTATCTAATAAACAAGATCAGCATATATGTATAGTTATAAATCCTATTAGCGGTTATGCTTATATACCTAATTTTTCTTCACTAAACCAGCAGAGTATTATTTTAAATAATAAACAAATATTTTGTCATAATATATAATTTTTATTAAAATTTATTATTTTTTTGATAAAATATATTTACTAAAATACTTCAATTTAAATACAAAAAAAGGAGATACATGAATGCAAATACACAAATGAGTGTGAAAAATAAATTGTCCATTGTTGTTGGTATTATTGTCTTTTTAGCTTTATCAATAATCACTATAATGGCATTTGTTTCTAGTAGAAATAATTTAATTTCAAACAGTAAACAAGCGAATGAAGATTATTTATTGATCACAGAAACTCAAGTAGAGGGATATGTTGATGGTTATATAGATATTTTACTTGCCATAAAAAAATACATTGATTCTTTGGGAAAAAATCAAGTTTTAAATTTTGATTCTATGGAGCAAATACTAGGAGATGATTTAAAAATTTTTAAAGATGGATCAAATACTTTAGCTGTCTATGTTGGTTTTCCCGATGGAACTATGCTTGTAAGCGATACTGTTTCTGATAAAAAAGGAGTTAATTTTAGAAAAAGAGGTGGTGGAGTTTCTTCTTATGATGATCCAAGTTACGATGCTACTTCTAGAGACTGGTATAAAGGGGCTATTGCAAATGATGGAGTGTTTATAAGCGATGTTTATGAAGATTCTGTTACAAAATTACCTAGTTTTACTTATTCTACCCCGATTAAGAAAAATGGTAAGTTGATAGGTGTTTTAGGTGTTGATTTACTGCTAACATCTTTGCAAAAGACCTTTGAAAAACTTCCAGGAAATGTTTTTGTTTTTGATACAACAAGCTCTATTCCTTTTGCATCAAATAATAAATCACTAATCTTAACTCAACATCCAAGTATAGAAGAGATAAAAAAATATCATCAGCAATTTGGAGATTATAAAACATTTGAATATATAAGCGTTGATACACAAGAAGAAAGATTTGGAATTTGCGCTAATATAGATAATTCAAAAGCTAAAGTAAGCTATATTGCTTGTGCAACTCAAAAGCAAGATGAGTTGGAGATGTTGGTTTTAAAAGACGCATATAAGCAAATTATTTTTTCTATCATTATATTGTTTATTTCATGTTTTGCTATTTACTTTTTTTCTTCAAAATTA
>NZ_JANQDA010000022.1:0-18910 GCF_024723655.1 Campylobacter sp. RM5063
TGATAACACTTAAGGCAACCATGATACTTACAACAATTGTTTGTATTGTTGCTGTTTTGAAAATAGGCTCATTTATAACATCAGCACTTTCGGTGCTACAAACAAGGTAAGAAGATATTTTAGCACATATACCTAGCCTTTCTTTTCCTTTTAATCCATATTCAAAGAAAGAATAATCACCATTTTGTTTGTGTGCATTTAATACCGGTCCATGATCTACCGATGGATCTAATAACTGTTTGTTTTTAGCAACAAATATCTTTCCATTTTCATCAAATAAAAAGCTATTACCAGGCATATTTTCAAAATTTTCTTGAAGCTCTTTTACTGGAATATC
This sequence comes from Campylobacter sp. RM5063, assembly GCF_024723655.1. Taxonomy (NCBI): domain Bacteria; kingdom Pseudomonadati; phylum Campylobacterota; class Epsilonproteobacteria; order Campylobacterales; family Campylobacteraceae; genus Campylobacter; species Campylobacter sp. RM5063. Next base: position 338 of record NZ_JANQDA010000022.1, read on the forward strand.
AACCCCAATAATTCCTACAAAATTACCATTTTTATATATAGATTTAGTATATGTTATTACATATTGATTTGTTGCTTTATCAATATAAGGAGAAGTGATGAAAATATCTTTATTTTCTTTGGCTCCAATATACCATGGTCTAGTTCTAGCATCATAGTTGATATTTTGTCCATAAATTTCGATATTTTTATTATTTTTATCACTAGTATCATTACTTACAAGATTTTCTCCATTATCTAAACTTATAAAAGCAGATAAAACTCCAGAAGCTTTTCTATATGATTTTAAAATAGAGCCAACATTATCTATCAAAGCTTGTTCGGAATTTAATTTTTCATATGGAAATTCCAAAATTGTTTTTTCCAAATTTAAAATTAAATCACTATTGTGCTTTCGAAATGTTTCTAAAGAAGTTCGAGCAACTTGTAAAATATCATTTTGCCTTTTTAGCTCATTATCATAAAGGTATGTTTTGGTAAAGTAAAAACTTAACACACCTAAAATAATCAAACTTAGTGCAGTGAAAAAATTTGCCATTAAAGACAATTTAACTTTCAAAGTGTTAAACATAATTTCCTCCGTATTTTATTTTTGTAATTTTAATTTTTAAAAATTAATTATCAATTAATATTTTTTTTAATTAATTTTTTTGCTTTTTCCCACAATCTTACTCCCAATTCTTTTGCATTGTTTTTATCTAAATTTTTATATTTATGGCTTGCGAGTTTTTCGAGTTCATTTAACTCTTTAGCTAAAATATTGAGTTTGCTTTGTGCTAGCTTGCTAAAATCATCAATTTTTGGATTTTGTTTAATTTCATTAATTTTGATAAGAATTTGCTCTCTGTTTTCTTGTATTAAGCGTTTAAATTTGGCAAATAAAGTGTCAAATTTATTTTCTAATAAATCTTTAAGTATATCTTTTACGGGATTATTAAATTCTAATGATATTTTTTTAAGCATTTGGATAAATTCTTGCTCTATGTCTATAAGCTCTTTTTCTTTATTTTTTAAATCATGTTCTAAAGCGCTATATGCAAAGCTTGATTTAAATTTTTCAATCGCTAAAGAAATTCCTTCTTGTGTCCCATAAATACTTCCTATACATAAATCATAAGCAAAAGCCTTTGATTCGTTAGCAAGTTCAAAAGCAGCATTTAAAACTACTTGGGATATTTTTAAAATTCTTTCTTTTTCAAAGCTTCCTTCACAAATTGCATTAAATACAAGGTTTTTAGCGATTTCACAAGATGTAAGTTCTATGTTTTCACCTTTTTCTAAAGTTGTGATAAAAGCACTCTCGGCAGTTTCTTTTAAAAGGCCTAGTATTTCTATATCATAAAGCATTGCATCATTGATACTTATATTAAATTCATTTAAATTTAAATCTTTTAAAGTCTTTTCTAAATCAAAAAAGTTATCGCAAATTTTATGTTTAATGGTGTTTTTTTGTTCTTCTATTTTTACTTTTAATTTGCCATATTCGTTAATATAAACAAAAAATGCTTTTTTATCTTCTTCAACTCTAGCTTTAATAATACCTTGGATTATTTTGGAAATATTTTCTTCATTTATAAGTCCAAGTTTTTCTAATACTTTAGAAAAGATAGCAAAAAGCTCTTCATTGCTAGTATTTTCAAAACTAATTTTTTTATAACTTAGATTAAAAACAAGCTCACTAATTAAGTTTGGAATTTCATTTTTTTCACAAGCTAAGAGAGAATTTTCAAAAATTATGGCTAAATTTTTCATATTTTTCCTTTTTTATAATACAAATTTCGCTTTACTTTTTAATTGATTAAAAATATTTAAACGATCATCTTTACTATCGACATAAACACTTAAAAGATAACTTTTATATGTTCCTTGTTTGCTAGTATTTGAGATTTTATATTTAAATTCTCTTTCATTGAGTATTTGGGTGAAAATTTCTAAAGCATCAACTTCAGCTTCAAAAACGACTTTATAATCCCAAAAAGTAGGGTAGTTTATAATAGGTTCTTTTTTAAGATCGCAGATATTTACCACTTTTTCCTCCTTCTTTGCTTTCTAAAACTATATCAGTAATTTGCATACTTTTATCAATAGCTTTAACCATATCATAAATAGTTAAAAGCCCAATACTAACAGCTGTTAAGCTTTCCATTTCAACCCCTGTTTTTCCTTCGCATTTTACGGTTACAAAGAGTTGAAAAGAACATTCTTCTTTGTTTTCTTCTATATGGGTTTGTACTTTTGAGATCATTAAAGGATGACACATTGGGATAAGATTTGAAGTTTGTTTAGCTCCCATGATGGCTGCTGTGATGGCAGTTTGTAAAACAGGCCCTTTTTTAGCTTTGTTTTCAATGATAGCTTCAAATGCTTCTTTACTCATGTATATTTTACCGCTTGCACAAGCTTCTCTTTGGGTAATATCTTTTTGACTTACATCTACCATTTTGGGGTGATTTTTTTCATCTAAATGCGTTAAATTCATATTTTTCCTTAAGTAAAGTTTGAAAAATTATACCAAAATGTATATTTTTATATTAAAATACTACTAAAAAATTTTAAAGGATTTGCAATGGCTTATGATGATGAAGAATTTGAAAATTATGATGATGAAATGTATGATGAAGCAGATGATGATACTTATGCAAATAATCAAAGATCATATAATTATGATGATGATGATTATGAATACGATGATGATTATAGTGATGATGATACTTATGAGATGGATTAATCGTGGGTAAAAATCTTACTAAAAAAGACATAAAAGTTTTGAGTCTTTCTTCTTTGGGAGGGACTTTAGAATTTTACGATTTTATCATTTTTGTATTTTTTGCAAGTTATATTTCTAAAAATTTTTTTCCTGAAGATTTAAGTCCATTTTGGAAAATGTTTAATACTTATGGAATTTTTGCCGCAGGATATTTAGCTAGACCACTTGGTGGTATAATCATGGCACATTTTGGCGATAAATTTGGTCGTAAAAAAATGTTTATGCTTAGTATTTTACTGATGGTTGTGCCAACTTTTATGCTCGCTTTTATACCTACTTATGAAAGCATAGGATATTTATGTATAGTATTTTTAATATTTGTAAGGATTTGTCAAGGTATAGCTATAGGTGGGGAATTACCTGGTGCTTGGGTTTTTGTTTTTGAGCATGCTCCAAATGGACAAAAACGCACTTATCTTGGATTTTTAACAGCTTCTGTAGTAGGTGGAATTTTGCTTGGAAGTTTTGTATTTTTAATGATGAATAAGTTTTTTACACAAGAAGAACTTTATGAATGGGCCTGGAGAATTCCATTTTTCTTAGGAGGAATTTTTGGGATTATTTCTGCTTATTTGCGTAAATTTTTACAAGAAACACCTGTTTTTGAACAAATGAAAAAAGATAAGGTTTTAGAAAAATTCCCTCTAAAAGAAGTATTTAAAAAAGCTAAGCTGGGCGTTGTACTTTCTATGTTGATAACTTGGGTTTTGACGGCTTGTATTGTTGTGATGATTTTAACTATACCTTCTTTTATGGCAAAAATGTTAAATATTGATGCAAGCGTTCAAACTTACATACAAATGCTTGGTATAGTTTTGCTTGTAATTGGTTGTATATTAAGTGGAATTTTGGCTGATAAAATAGGTATAGTAAAAGCTTGTATGATTTTTTCGCTAGGATTTTTCTTAACTTGTTTATTTTATTTTAACGCTCTTTATACTAAAACACCTGATTTTAATTTAGTGAGTGTGTACTATTTAAGTGCTTGCTTTTTTACTGGAGTGATGAATTTTTGTCCTTTGATGATGAGTGAGGTATTTGATGCTAAGGTTAAATTTTCAGGGCTTAGTTTTTCTTATAATATAGCTTATGCAATAGCTGGTGGGTTTACTCCGCAACTTGCTTTATTTTTACACACTATTGCTTTGGGAAATTTAGAAAATATTGCTCGTTTTTCTTTAGGATTTTATATGTTTGCTATGGCTATAATTTCGCTTGTTTGTGCTTTGATATTTAAATATCTTAGTAATACCCAACGCACATACTCTCAGTGATTTTAATGCGTTTTTCCAAAGGAGTAGGACTGAAAAAATGGCATTTTTCGATATAAATATTATAACTATAATCTAAATTTAAAAAATCGTAAAATGCCTTTAAATTTACAAATTTAACCCCACAAACTTCTTTTATATCTAAGATTTTATAAATTTGAGAATTGTTTTTTTCTACCAAATGTGATGGAGCTAAAGTAGTAAATGAGCAAAAGGCACTTGCTAATACAAAGCCACTTAGATTTTCACATTTTTGTATAAGATGTTGGTGTTTTTGTAAAATACTTTTTTTATGTAAAAATACCACCCTTGTGCCTTGATAGCGTGCTGCCTGAACATTTTTCCAAAATTTATAAGCATTTTTAGAAATATTTGCTAATTGGTGTAATTGTATATTTAAAATATAATTATCCAAGAATTGATTGGGTGGTAAAATAGTATAAGTCATATTTTTTCTTTAAATTTGTTTTTATGATTATACTAAAAATTGACTTTTGTTTATATTTTTAATTTCTAAATTTAATACAATAAGCCAAAATTATTTTTTAAGGAAAAGTATGAAATTTGAAACTATTAATCATGATGGTATAAAAAAACTTATGGATGTTTTTTATGCAAAAGTTAGAATAGACAAGGATTTAGGGCCTATTTTTAATGAAAAAATTGGTATAGATGATGAGAGTTGGAAAAAACACAAAGAAAAAATAGCAAGTTTTTGGGCAGGGATGTTTTTAGGTGATCCAAGTTATAGCGGTTCTCCTTTGAGAGCTCATCATGAACTACCTTCATTTCCAAGAGAATTTTTTGATGTTTGGCTTAATCTGTTTGATGAGAGTTTGCAAGAAGTTTTTGAAGATGAACCAAGAAGTATTATTATAGAAAGAGCTAAAATGATAGCTCAAAGATTTCAAATGATTATTTATGATCACAGATTTCTTAAGAGTTTTTAAAAACTCTTAGCGATAGTTAAAGGTATGTAAATTTTCACCTTGAGAGTATTTATAACTATATTTTCCATCAAGATAAATTACCAAACGATAATATCCTTTATGTGATCCAAATACAACTTTTCTAACATGAGCAGTATTAACTTGTAAAGTTTTTGTGTTGAAATTTTGCTTTTTAGCAAAATCTATAATGATTTTAGTTGGATCTCCTATAGATAAATGTCTTAGCATTCTATCTTCGGTTTTGATATTAATCTTATTGTTATAAAAGCTAATAGAAATAAAATTATAAATATTTCCACTAAAAATTGGTGTTTCAATGTTTAAAGTGGTATTGTTTTCTTCTGTTTTAGTGTTTTTTACCCCTTGTTCTTGTGGCACAGTAACAGAAACATCAAGTATAGGTGTGGCATTTGGACTTTTGGCTTTTATAAATGAGTAAGTATCATGCCAATTGATACTTTTGTATATATCTAGAGTAGTTTGCTCTTCAGAGCCATCAAGGTTAATGTAGGTAATGGTAATATTTTTTAAAATTCTTGCATCAGAATTAAAAGTAAAATCCTGTCTTTGAAAAGGACTAAGTTTTACAAACTCGGTGTTTTGTTGTTCTGAGTTATTGTCAAAAGGATTATCTTTTGCATTTAAAAATACACAGGATAATAAAAATAGTAAAAAAAATTTAATTCTCATGCGAATTTTCTCCTTTAAGTCTTAAAAGCTGTAAGTATTCTTTTTGAGCTTGGGCATTTTTAGCTTTTAAGGTTATTATGTTTTTCTCTAAAATTTTTTGCTCCTCTTTAAGCGATAATAAAACATCTAAAGAGGATTTGCCAAAAAACATATTACCAAAATACATAGCAACAATAATAGCTACAAATGATAATGCAATAGTTTTTATTAGATGATGATGAGCCTCTTTCTTTTTAGAATGCTCATCATACTCTTTTAATAAATCACTCAGAGCTTATCTCCTAAATACTCATCATTATCAAGTTCGATTTCTAACAAACGATTATATTTAGCTGTTCTTTCACCTCTTGCTAGAGCTCCTGTTTTGATTTGTCCTGTATTAAGCGCTACTGCAAAATCAGCTATAAAAGCATCTTCGCTTTCCCCACTTCTATGACTCATAATACATCTGTAATTATTTCTATGAGCTAGTCTTACTGTTCTCATAGTTTGAGTGATTGTTCCGATTTGATTAGGCTTGATTAATACAGCATTTGCCATATTTTTCATGATACCTTCTCTTAAAATATCTTCATTAGTTACAAACAAATCATCACCCACAAGTTGAATTTTATTACCAAGCTTTTGAGTGAGTTTAATCCAACCTTCATAATCATCTTCAGCCAAACCATCTTCAATACTAAAAATAGGATATTTAGCACATAATTCTTCATAGCGAGCAATCAAGTCTTCACTTGAGAAAACTTTACCCTCTAAATGGTATTTACCATCTTTATAAAGCTCACTACTTGCTACATCTAGCGCTAGTTTGATTTTATTTTCATAGCCTGCTTTTTTAATACAAGTTATTAAAAGATCAAGAGGTTCAGTGTTGTTTGCTAAATTTGGCGCAAAACCACCCTCGTCGCCTAAAGCAGTAGAGTGACCTAGATTAGCTAATTCTTTTTTTAATACTGCATAAATTTCACAAACTGATCTTAATGCTTCTTTAAAGCTTGAAAAACCAAAAGGCATAATCATAAATTCTTGAAAATCTACGCTATTGTTTGCATGTGCACCACCGTTGATGATATTACACATTGGCACAGGTAATACACTTGCATTTGCTCCACCTAAGTAGCGATATAAAGGCACACCTAGCGCATTAGCAGCAGCGCGTGCTGTTGCCATAGAAATTCCTAAAGTTGCATTTGCTCCTAGATTAGAGTAGTTTTTTGTGCCATCAAGCTCTAAAAGAGTATTATCTAGTTGGGTTTGATTAAAAGCATCAAGCCCTATAATATTTTCAGCTATGGTGCCATTGATATTTTCAATCGCTTTTAAAACACCTTTTCCGCCAAATCTCTCATCATTGTCTCTTAATTCTAAAGCTTCTTTTTTTCCTGTGCTTGCACCACTTGGAACGATAGCACTGCCAACACTGCCATCGCTTAGCATGATTTCAGCTTTAATGGTAGGATTACCTCTACTATCTAAAACTTCAAAAGCTCTTAAATCTTCAATAATCAACATTATTCTTCTCCTTCATCGTCTTCTTTTGCGCCCAAAATCATACTATCTATACCGATTGAGTTTTGTATAGCTTGAGTAATTTCATCTGCAATAGCTGGATTTTCTTTTAAAAAGGCTTTAGCATTTTCTCTACCTTGACCAAGTTTAGAAGCCTTGTAAGAAAACCATGCACCACTTTTATCAATAATATCAAGTTTTACACCATAATCTATTAGCTCACCTTCACGACTTACACCCTCACCAAACATCACATCAAATTCAGCTTGTTTAAAAGGAGGGGCTACTTTGTTTTTAGCCACTTTTACTTTAACACGGTTTCCAATAGGCTCATCATTTTGTTTTAAGGTGGCTGTTTTTCTTACATCTAAACGCACTGAAGCATAAAATTTTAAAGCATTTCCGCCGGTAGTTGTTTCAGGAGTGCCATAGCCCATCATGCCTATTTTCATACGAATTTGATTGATGAAAATTACAGTAGTGTTCATTTTATGAACGATACCGGTTAATTTTCTTAAAGCTTGACTCATTAATCTTGCTTGAAGACCTACATGTTGATCCCCCATATCACCTTCGATTTCTGCTTTTGGGGTAAGTGCAGCAACGCTATCTACCACTATTAGATCAATGGCTCCACTTCTTGCTATAGTTTCAACGATTTCTAAGGCTTGTTCTCCAAAATCTGGTTGAGAGATGTAAAGATTTTCTGTATCAACACCTAAATTTTTTGCATATCTTACATCAAGAGCGTGTTCAGCATCAATAAACGCACAAACTCCACCTTTTTTTTGACATTCTGCTATGATGTGTAAGGTAAGTGTAGTTTTACCTGAACTTTCAGGTCCATAAATTTCTATAATTCTTCCTTTTGGAACCCCACCAATTCCTAAAGCTAAATCAAGTCCAACAGAACCTGTAGGAATAGAATCAATTTTTTCAACTTCTTTATCGCCAAGTCTTAAAATAGTACCTTTTCCAAAGGTTTTATCAAGACTTTTTAAGGCTGCATCAAGTGATTTTCTTTTATTATCATCCATGCTTGTTAATCCTTTTATAATATGTTTAAAATTGTATCAAAAAGAAATTTAATATAAGTTTTTATTTTGAATTTTGCTAAAATACTTTTTTAGATTTTTAAGGAAAAAAATGAATAAAAGAATTAGCGTAGCACACTCTCCTGATGCTGATGATATTTTTATGTATATGGCGATTAAATTTGGTTGGGTTGGAAATGCTTATGAGTATGAAAATACAGCCTTGGATATACAAACTTTAAATGAGCTTGCATTGGAAAATATATACGATGTTAGTGCGATATCTTTTGCACTTTATCCTTTAATAGCTAGTGAATATGCTTTATTAAAAACTGCTGTGAGTTTTGGTGAGGGTTATGGGCCAAAGCTTATTAAGAAAAAGAATAAAAAATTAAAGCTAAATTTTAAAGTTGCTTTAAGTGGAGCACACACTACTAATGCTTTAATCTTTCGCATAAAATATCCACAAGCTAGAATAATTTATAAGAATTTTTTAGAGATTGAAAAGGCTGTTTTAGAAGATGAAGTTGATGCGGGAGTGCTTATACATGAGAGCATTTTAGAATTTGATTCTAGTTTGTGTGTTGAGGCTGAACTTTGGGATATTTGGCAAGAATTAGCAAAAAATGATTTACCTTTACCTTTAGGTGGTATGGCCCTTAGAAGGTCTTTACCGCTTAGTGATGCAATAGCGGTTGAAAAAGATTTGATTAAAGCAGTAGAAGTAGCCGATCATAATAGAAAAATCTTAGCCTCCATGCTTTTAGAGCGTAATTTAATACGCGTTGATGCACAAAAACTTGATGTGTATTTAAATTTATATGCAAATAAAAACTCTATTAATATGAATGATAAACAATACAATGCCATAGATAAGCTTTTTGAGCTTGGATATAATCATGGATTTTATGAGAAGTTAATAAAAAGTAAAGATCATCTTATCCCTAGTGAGTATGAAGAATTTAGAAATTCTTGATAGAATTTAAATTTTTAAGGAGAAAATATGGAAAGTACTTTAGTAGCCTTGGGTGTACAAACTTTTAAAATCACACTTATGCTTTCTTTACCTATGCTTTTAGCAGGGCTTATTGCAGGGCTTATTATAAGTATTTTTCAAGCTGTAACGCAAATTAACGAAGCCACGCTTTCTTTTGTGCCAAAAATTTTACTTGTTGTTGTGGTAATAGTATTTTTAATGCCTTGGATGATAAGTTCTATGATTGATTTTACAACTAATATTTTAAATCAAATTCCAAGCTTTATTAGATGATTATTGATTTTTCTAAGTATTCTTCTGTGCGTATAGGTGAGAGCTTTGAAGTGCAAATACTTGAAGAGCCTTGCGAATTTGATGGTTTTTTAATAGGTGGGGCAAATAATCTTTTAATCTCTCCAAAACCCAAAAAACTTGGAATTTTAGGGAAAAGTTTTGATTATATTAAAATTTTAGAGCAAAATGAAAAAGGTATGTTTTTAGAGATAGGCTCTAGCGTGAAATCTTTTAAAATATATCATTTTGCTAAAGAAAATAACTTAAAAGGTTTTGAGTTTTTAAGAAATATCCCAGGGACTTTGGGCGGTATTTTAAAAATGAATGCAGGATTAAAAGATGAGGATATTAGCAAAAATTTAATTAGTATTTGTACTTTTAATCAAGAAATTTTAAAACAAAATATTGCTTTTGCTTATAGGTTTAATCCTATTAAAGAAGTGATGTTTAGCGCGAAGTTTTTTTTAGAATATGGATTTGACCCAGTTAAAGATGAGCTTTTAAAAAATGCAAGAAAAAATCAACCCAAAGGTGCTAGCTTTGGCTCTATTTTTAAAAATCCCAAAAACGATCATGCAGGAAGGTTGATAGAAGCAGTTAATCTTAAAGGTTTTAGCAAAAATGATGCGATGTTTAGCAATGAACATGCAAATTTTTTAATCAATAAAAAACATGCTAGTTTTGATGATGCTTTATTTTTGATAGAGCTTGCTAAAAAAAGAGTTTTTGAAGAATTTGGGATTGTTTTAGAAGAAGAAGTGGTAATTATATAGTATTTTTAATATCTTCATAAACAATTTTAGCTATTTCATGGACTAATTCTTGATAAGATTTATTTTTATCATTTGTGCTAAATTGAGTATTGATAGTAAGGATTTTATGATCTTTTAGTTTTTTTGTTTTGGCATTAAAAAGTTTGTATTCTATGTCGGCTTTGACTTCAAAATTGGAAAAAAGCAAGAAATTTTGTTGGCTTGCTTGAATGCTTTTTAAATCTAGCAAAATAATAAAATCAGCCTTTTTGAAACGATTAAATTCTAAAAACTCACTTGCATCGATGAAATTTTTATTTGTTTGTAAGATATTTTGGCTATTGATATAAGTTTGATTTTCTTTTTGACTAAGTAAGACAAAATTATTTTGCTCATTTAAAATAGCACTTAATGCTTTTAGTGTGTCTTTTGCCATGCTTTTAGCATCGATTTTTAAATTTGAAAAATAAAAATTATATTCTTTTTCATAGCTTGGCACTAAAGCTAAGGTGCTAATGTGTGAGAGTTTATCATAATTTATATCTTGATCAAGATTGATGATATTAAAATCATCATTATTTTGTAATTTGATGATTTTTTTATTTGCAAAAGAATTAGCATAAATAGCACTTAAAAAACACAAAAACACCAAAAAAAATCTCACTAAAAACCTTTTAATTTAAATTCATTCTTAGCAAAAGCTATAAAACTTGGAAGTTTAAAATCAGGACTATTGTAGTTTAAGGCCTTTTTATCAAAATCGTATAAAATTCCACCATTTTGTTTGACTAAAAAATCTCCTGCAGCTATATCCCAAGCTTTTGGGCCACCAAAACGCGGGTAAATTCCAGCTTTTGCTTCAAGTAAATATACAAACTTTAAAGCAGATGAAACCTTAATGCCTTCAAGATGATTTTGAATAAAAAAATCTTCATTATTATCATGATTTTTAGAGTAAAGGGCTATATTTTTAACCTTTTCGTATTGCTCTAAACTAAGATTTAAAATTTCATTATTTTTATAAACTTTAGTATGGGTATGTGCATAATAAAATGCATTATTTTCCACATCGCCTATAAGCGAAAGCACAGGAGTGTTTTTATGGATTAATGCGATTAAAACACAATATTCTTTATCTTTTTTAGCATAAGATTTAGTGCCATCAAGAGGATCTATTAGCCAAAAATACTCTAAATTTTTTCTTTCTTCATAAGAAAGTATATTTTCTTCAGAGCATATAGCTATATCACTTGAAGCTAAAATTTCACTAATAGCTTCATTAGATTTTATATCAGCTAAACCTACTGGGGAATCATCATCTTTAAACCATAAGGTATTTTTGTCTTTATATTCAAGCAATACCTTAGAGGCTTCCTTGCCTGCTTTTAAGGCTAATTCTAAAAGTGTGTCTAAATTTTTCATAAGAAAATTATAGCAAGTGAAAATAAATACTTAGTAGAGTTATTTTCTACTAAGATTATTGATAAATTTTATTAAGCTAATAGCTAAAATTGCTTCAAGTAAAGCAGTAAGCACTAATCCTGAGTATATATCTTGAGTGATAATATTGGTTTGATAAGAAAGCGTAGCTATTGCGATAAGTAAGGTTAGTGGCATAGAATGGCTTAAGCCAAATAAAAAGGTATTTTTTAAACCAAGTATTTTTACAAAAGTCATAGCGCAAAGTATTCTTAGTCCTATCATAAAGATAGTTAGTGAAAAAGCTATGATTAAAACTTGAGGGTTTAAAAGCATTTGGAGTTTAAAGCTTGAACCTATATAAATGAAAAATATAGGGATTAAAAAGCCATAACCAAAACTAGAAAGTTTATGCTCTAAGTCTTTTTTATGATCAAAAAAAGTAGCTATAAATGAACCCGCTATAAAAGCTCCAAGTGCAACTTCAAGTTTAAAATAAATCATAATTGCAACTATGGCTATGAAAATTGCCATGCAAAATCTTATATCTTTTTCATTTTGATCTTGCCAAGGCATGAGTATGGTTTTAAGTTGTGGATACCACCAAAAAAGTACTTCTAAAAATTTAAATCCAAAAATACAAAGTGCTAAAAAGCCCACTAGGTATAATAAATTTTGAGTGAGTGAGAAAAGATCAGCACCTTTTCCCAAAAATGCCGCAGCTATGGTAAGCAAAACTATGCTCACAACTTCAGCTAAAGTGGCTACCACCATGGATACATTTAGCCACTCGCAATTTTTTCCAAAGTCTCTATAAAGCGTTGAGAGCAAACCCACACTCATAACAGGTATGATAATGACAAAAATATAAGAAATATCTATACTTTCAACCGCTAAAACGCTAAAAACATATAAAAGTATGATGTAAATAAAAGCTTTATTAAGTAAGCTTCTTTCGGTTTTTAAAAAGGTTTTAAGATTGATTTCCATCCCTGCTATAAACATAAGATAGTAAAATCCTGCATTAGCCAAAAGCTTAAAATTCTCACTTTCTCCTATAAAACCTAAAAATCCTATAAAAGAGCCAAGCATAATTTCAGTGGCTGAAAGTGGGAGTTTTAAAAATTTAGCAATATAAGGTGAAGTAAGCAAACATCCTGCTACGACTAATAAAATTTTTAAATCCGTAGCAGCTTGAGCATCAATGGCATGAGCTAGCAAAGCTAAATCCCATTTGTTTTAGTTTTTGTATATCTTTGCTAGGTTCTTCGCCTTTAGTTGTAAGATAATCACCTACTACTATAGCACTAGCTCCTGCGTCAAAAATTTCATATTGTCTTTCTTTTAGCACTACTTCTCTACCACCTGCTACCATGATATGTGCATTTGGTAAATCTTTTTTAGTGTCTTTGATGATATTTAACGCCTCATCAGCATTTAATAAGTTTTGCTTGAGCTTTAAATTTTCATTTGGTATGAAAAAATTAATAGGCGAGGAAAAAGGATCAAGCTCTTTTAAACTTGTTCTAAAACTTTTTCTATCGGCTTCACTTTCTCCAAGACCATAAATTCCGCCACAGCAAAGCATTAAACCTGCTTCTTTAGCATAAAGATTAGTTTGAAATCTTTGCTCCCAAGTATGCGTAGAGCATATGTTTGGAAAAAATTCTTTAGAAGTTTCTAGATTATGATTATAAGAAAAAATTCCTGCTTTTTTTAATTCTTTGAGTTGTTCTAAATTTGCTATGCCATTGCAAGCTATGAGTAAAAGTCCTTCTACTTCTTTTTGCACTGCATGAGCTACTTTGCACACATACTCAAGTTTTTCATCATCAAGTCCAGCGCCTGCTGTAACTAAACAAAAACCTAAAGCTTCGTTTTTCTTAGCTATTTTAGCTTCTAAAACAATTTGATCTATATCTTTTCTTTTGTATTTGTTGATATTAGTTTTTACATGAGCGCTTTGAGTGCAGTATTTACAATCTTCCCCGCACCCTCCACTTGCTATATTAGATATAGCACAAAGCATAATTTGCATTAAATTTCCTTTTTGATTTTGCATTTTAAGCACTCTAAAAATGTGCCTTTTTTAAGCTCTTTGATAATCAAAGTTTCACCACATTTGCTACATTTTTCTTCACTTGGTTTGTATTTGCTTATATAGTTGCATTTTGGATAAGCACTACATCCATAAAATTTACCACGCTTAGAAAAACGCTCCACGATCTCGCCTTCTTGACAGCTTGGGCATTTCACGCCTATGGTATTGAGTTTTTTCTCGCTTTTTTCTTCATTTTGTGTTTCTTGTTTTAAATTTCTTGAGTATTTACATTTTGGAAAATTTAAACAAGCTATAAATTCTCCATATCTTCCTTTTCTTATAGCAAGCTCTCCACCACAATCAGGGCAGGTTTCATCTAGCTTTGTGAAAGTTTTTTGGCTTTTTATATTTTTTTTACCTTCATCAATTTTTCTCATAAAAGGAAAATAAAACTCTCTTAAAACTTCTTGCCAGTCCATTTTGCCTTCTGCAATGATATCAAGTTTATCTTCCATTTTAGAAGTAAAATCACTATCTACTATATCGCTAAAGTTTTGTTCTAAAACTTCTGTTACAACAAAGGCTATTTCATTAGGTATGATTTGCTTTTTATCTATACGCACATATTCTCTTGTACTAAGTAAAGAGATGGTTGGAGCATAAGTAGAAGGGCGTCCTATGCCAAGATTTTCTAACTTTTTAACAAGCCCAGCTTCAGAATATCTTGAAGGTGGCTCGGTAAAATGCGAGTTTAATTCTATATTTTGTATATTTAGTATATCTTCTAGTTTTAAATTAGGTAAAATTTTATCTTTATCCATATCTCCATATACTTTATAATGCCCATCAAATAAAATTTTTCTACCGCTTATTTTAAAACTTGCTTCATTTGATTTTGCATAGACATTTTGAGTTTGAGATATAGCAGGATTCATTTGTGAAGCTAAAAAGCGATTATATATTAAAGTATATAATCTTGCTTCATCTTTTTCTAAAAATTCACTTGCAAGTTTTGGCGTAAAGCTAAGATTAGTCGGTCTTATAGCTTCGTGTGCTTCTTGAGCGCCTTTGCTTTTAGTGGTATAAATATTTGCTTTACTTGGTAAGTATTCTTTGCCAAAATCATTTTTGATGAGTTTTCTTACTTCTTCTAAAGCTTCTTTTGCGATGTTTAAGCTGTCAGTTCTCATATAAGTAATCACACCCATAATACCTTGATGGGTTTTTACACCCTCGTAAAGTTTTTGAGCAATCATCATGGTTTTTTTAGGGTTAAAACCTAGGCGATTGCTCGCGCTTTGTTGCAAGGTTGAAGTCATAAAAGGTGCTTGTGGAGCTATTTTTCTATCTTTACTTTCTATATCTTTTATTTTAAAGTTAGCATTTTTGCAAGCTTCAAAGATGAGTTTGGCTCTATCTTCGTTAGTTAGACTTAGTTTTTCTATTTTTTGATTTTGAAATTCGACTAATTCGGCTTGCAAGTCTTTTTCAAAAATCATATCTATACTAAAGTATTTTAAAGGAATAAAAGCTTTTATTTCTCTTTCTCTATCGACGATGATTTTTAAAGCCGCGCTTTGCACACGCCCTGCGCTTAAGCCTTTTTGGATTTTTTGATTTAGTAAAGGACTTAATTTATAGCCTACTATGCGATCAAGTAAGCGTCTAGTTTGTTGGGCATTGACGCTATTTACATTTAAAGATCTTGGGTTTTTTAAAGCATTTTCTATAGCGCTTTTAGTAATCTCATGAAAAACTATGCGTGGTAGGGAATTTTCATCTTTATTAATAGCCTTAGCTATATGATAAGCTATGGCTTCACCCTCACGATCCTCATCGGTTGCAAGGTAGATGGTTTTAGCTTTTTTAGCCTTTTCTTTGAGTTCTTTTACTAAACTTGAATGATCATTTGAAATTCTATATTCTGGTTTAAAATTTTCATCTTCTATTTTTATACCAAAGCTAGTTTTAGGTAAATCTCTAATGTGGCCTTTAGAAGCTATTACTTCATAGTCTTTACCTAGAAAATTACCTATGGTTTTAGCTTTAGCAGGTGATTCTACTATGATTAAATTTTTCATTATTTTCCTTATAAGGATTAAAATTAGTAAAAGTGTATAAAAAAAAGTTAAATTTTTTGCTTAGATGGATTTTTAAATAAAATGCAATTAATGATATAATTTTCTATAATTAAATTTCATAGGATATAAAATGTTTTTGCAAAAAAACTTACAAGCTTTAGAATTTACCAATAAACCATTACAAGAAAAAATTCTATCTTTAAAAGAAGAATTTATCGAAATCTTTCCAAGTCAAACACCCTTTGTGCCTTCAAAAGATGATTTAATAAAACCTAATATATTTTTTTGCGGTATAGGAGATGGACTTTTTTTAAAAAAGCTTATTAATAAACATATTTTTATTTTTGATAAAGCAGAATTTTTTGCTAATGTTTTAAGCAAGATGGATTTGAGACAAGAGCTTTCAAGCGGAAAAATATATCTTTGTGATGTAGAAGAGAAAAGATTAGAAGAGTATCTTGTTTTGCTTTTTTCACAAAAAGATTGTTTTGAGTATTTAGGGCTTTTTAAACTTTTACCTTATAGTGAATTTTATAACAATAGTCCTATGTTTGATTTTGTGTATCAAAAGTGCTTAGATGTGATAAAAAGAGTGGTGGGAAATGTTGATACAAGTTTTACTATGGATGCTAAAATTTATAAACAATTTTTATCTAACATACCTTTAGTCTTAAAAAATACTCCTTTTCAAAGATTTATTTATGAAAATAAAGGAAGAAATAAAAGTGTTATTGTGGTGTGCGCAGGTCCTTCTTTAAATAAACAACTTAAGCTTTTAAAAACTTGTCAAGATGATTATGTGATATTTGCTTTAGATGCTACTTATAAAACTTTACTTAAGAATGAAATTTATCCTGATTTTGTTTTTTCTATGGATATTTACGAAGAATGTGCAAGTTTTTATGAAAATTTACCACAAAGCAAAAAAGAACCCATTTATATTATAAATGCTGCTGTAGATAAAGCTTTAATGCAAATTTTAGAAAATAAAAATCCAAAAATTTTTATTTTAAAAAATTTAGATTATCAACAAAAATTTAATTTAAATGATTTTGGTTATTTAGATATTGGTATCAATGTGGCTCATTTTGCTTATAATTTTGCTATAGCTTTGGGATTTACTAATGTAATCATGATAGGACAAGATTTGGCTTTTAGTGATAGTGGAAAATCTCACGCAGATGCAGCTAACTTTACTTTTCGTGATGAGGAAAAAGCTCAACACGATGCTACTAAATTAAATGTTTTGTCTTATGGAAAGAAAGGGTTTATTCAAACAAATATAGGCTGGGATGAATTTAGAAAACGATTAGAAGTTTTATTTTTATCTCATCCTGATGTTAAATTTTACAATGCCACAGAAGGTGGAGCTTTTATAGATTATACCATAGAGATACCTTTTGAAAAGGTTTTAGCACTATATAAAGATAAAAAACAAGATTATGTATTTCCAAATGTTTTAAGTATTAATAGGCAAGAAAAATTATTAAAAAAATCTTTGGAAATTTTACAAAAAGATTATTTAGAGTTAAATGCTTTACATCAAAAAGCAAAAGATCTTTTAGTAATTTTGCAAAATCAAAATGCAGTTTTTGATGAGCAAGTATCAAAGTTTATTTTTGATTTTAATGATTTATTAGATAATGCAAAAATTTTACAAAGTTTTATGTATAAACCATTATTTTATCATAGGGGCTTTTTTAATGTGAGTTTATATCAAGAGTCTCAAAATGCTTTATCAAGTTATGTAGATTTTTTAAAAATATTTTTAGAAATTGCAGCGTTAAGTTTAGCAAGTATAGAAAATTCTATAAATGAATATAAAAATATCTTAAAAGTATAAATTTTTTTATCATTTTTTCGATATAGCTTAAACAACTGCATGGAAGCGGTTGAATTTATTTAAAAGGATTTAAAATGGGATTTCGTATAAATACTAATGTGGCATCTTTAAATGCTCAAAACAACGCAAATTTAAACTCAAGAGCATTAGATAGCTCTCTAAGCAGATTAAGTTCAGGTCTTAGAATCAACTCTGCAGCAGATGATGCTTCAGGTATGGCTATAGCAGATAGCTTAAGATCACAAGCTAATACTTTAGGTCAAGCTATAAGCAATGGTAATGATGCTTTAGGTATTTTACAAACAGCTGATAAGGCTATGGATGAGCAGCTTAAAATCTTAGATACTATCAAAGTAAAAGCTACTCAAGCAGCACAAGATGGACAAACTACCAAAACAAGAAATATGCTTCAAGCTGATATAAATCGTTTGATGGAGCAACTTGATAATATTGCAAATCAAACTTCATTCAATGGAAAGCAGTTATTAAGTGGTGGTTTTGTAAATCAAGAATTCCAAGTAGGTGCACAGTCAAATCAATCTATCAAAGCAAGCATTGGTTCAACTCAAAGCTCTAAAATAGGTGTAACTAGATTTGAAACAGGTTCTCAAGCTAAAAGTAGCGGTGTAGCTCAACTTACTATTAAAAATTATAATGGTATAGATGATTTTAAATTCCAACCTGTAGTGATTTCTACTTCAGTAGGAACAGGACTTGGTGCTTTGGCTGAAGAGATTAATAGAGTTTCTGATATCACAGGTGTTAGAGCAAATTTCTTAGTTGAAACTACAGGTGCTGGTAATATTAAGGCAGGCAAAACTGATCAAGATTTTGCTATTAATGGAGTAAAAATTGGTGAAGTTGAGTATAAAGATGGTGATGAAAATGGAGCCTTGATTTCAGCAATTAACTCAGTTAAAGATACCACAGGGGTAGAAGCTTCTAAA
>NZ_JANQDA010000023.1:0-18377 GCF_024723655.1 Campylobacter sp. RM5063
AATGATACTAGCTATACTTGTAAAAATAACAATAGTAGTTTGAATATAAGCTATTTTTAAAGCAGGAGCTTCAATAACTTCTATATTTTCGCCCGCACAAGTTGTATAACCATCAACATTAACACAAATACCAAATCTATTGTTACCATTTTGTGTGGTATAGCTGAAAATATTATAATCACCAGCTTTTTCATAAGCTTTAGCAACTGTTATAATATCTGGATTTTGCTTATCGCTAACTAATGATTTGTCAGTTGAGGCAAATACAGTATAAGCTTGGTCAAATACAAAGGTTCTTCCTGGTAGTTCGCTAAATTCGTTTTGTAGATCTTTTACCAAAACATCAATAGCTAGTATACCTATAAATTTACCATCTTTGATTAATGGCATAGAGTAGGTAAAACATGGTAAACCAGTTGTTGCATCAATATAAGATGCGGTAATGTATAAGCCATTTTTCTTTCTAGCTTCTATATAAAATTCTCTTGTAGTAGCATCGTAATTATCTGCTTTTCCGTAAATTCCATAATCTAAGCCTTTGCTATCGCTATCTGGATCACTTACTATTAACTCACCGCTTGGCTGAGCTATATAAACAGCTAAATAACTATTCATATCTCTAACTGTTTTTAGTAAATTACCTGTATTATCCATAAGTTTTTCTTGAGTGTTAAGTTCGCTATATGGAAGCTTTAAGATGGCTTGAGAAAGTTTTTCCAAAGAATGCACATTGAGCTTTTTGAAATCTCTCATTGATTTTTCTGCAGTTCTTACATAATTAGTTTCAGCTTTTACTACCTCATAATTTAAGGCTTTTTTTGTAAAAATAAAACTAACAACGCCAAGTATTATAAGACATACTATAGCTATAATGTTTGCTATTAATGAAATTTTTAATTTGATACTTTTCATTAATTAAACTCCTTTGATGTTATGGTGAATTTTAAATGAGTTTATTATATCATTAAAAATTAAAAAATAAACAAATATTATTTAAACAATAAATTTTTATAAAGAGTATTTAAGAGCCCAAAACATGCTTTTGAAAGTATAGTGTAAGTCTCATCAAAATTCCCACTATACCAAGGATCAGGCACTTCGTCATATCCTAATTCTAAGGCAAAAGAAGTGATTTTATGAATTTTATGTTTTGCATTTGGAAAATTTTTAACTATATCATTATAATTAGAATTATCCATTACGATAATTAAATCATTATCCTCGCACATTTTTAAATTTAGTTTTTTGCTGCAAAATGGCTTAGAATTTATATTTTTGTTATCTAATAAAGCTTTAGTTTTATAATGCATATCCTCCCCATCGTGGTAACCTGAAGTACCTGCACTAGAAATAATAAATTCATTATTTAAATTTGCTTTTATTAAAAGATCTTTCATAATAAATTCGGCCATGGGAGAACGACAAATATTACCTAAACAAACAAAAATAATTTTAGTCATATTTTTCCTTTTATTTTTGTGTAGTTTTTTCAAAATTATAGCAGTATTTCAAAATATTTTTAAAGATTAATTAAAACTAAGATATAATTTTTCATTAATGGGGAGCTTTTGCTGAGAGGAAGTATAACTTCGACCCTTGAGAAGTTTGGTAATGCAAACTTTGAATTCTTGCAAAAACTTTCCTTTTTTATAAAAAAAGGATAAAAATGATACAAGCAAAAACAAAAACTAAAATTCCTATCTTAACTATAGCAGGAAGTGATTGTAGTGGTGGAGCTGGCATACAAGCTGATTTAAAAACTTTTAGCGCTCATAATTTATTTGGTATGAGTGTAGTTTTAAGCGTTGTGGCTGAAAATACTGCAAGGGTGATTTCTTGTTTTGATATACCCACTAAGATAATAGATGAGCAAATGCTAGCAGTTTATGAAGACATAGAGCCAGCTGCTGTAAAAATTGGAATGCTAGGTTCAAAGGAAATTATAATTTGTGTAAAAGAAAATTTATTGCGCTTTAAAGCTAAAAATGTAGTGATCGATCCTGTGATGTTTGCAAAAAATGGCTATGCTTTAATGCCTTTAGAAAATTGTCAGTTTTTTAAAGATGAAATTTTATCTTTAGCTGATGTACTTACTCCAAATATTCCCGAGGCTGAGTTTTTGTGTGATTTTAAAATACTTAATGATGAGGATATGAAAAAAGCCGCTATAAAACTTCACAAAGAAGGTGCAAAAAGTGTTTTGATTAAAGGTGGACATAGTAAATATAATACCAATGATGTTTTTTATGATGGAAAGGAATTTAGTATTTTTAAAGCAGAAAAAATTAATACAAAAAATACACACGGCACAGGTTGTACATTAAGTTCAGCTATAGCTAGTAATCTTGCCTTAGGTAAAGAAAAACATAAAGCTATAAAACTTGCTAAAGATTATGTGTATGGAGCTATATTAAATTCTTTAGCACTTGGAAAAGGTTGTGGCCCGACTAATCATTTTTTTCAATATGACAAGGAGTAAAAATGATTATTAAAGCAGTAAGAGAAAAAAATCCTTTGATTCATCATATTACTAATTATGTTACAGCTAATGATTGCGCAAATGTAACTATAGCAATGGGAGCAAGTGCTGCTATGGCTGATTTTTATGAAGAGCAAGCTGATTTTGCTAGAATAAGTTCAGCCTTAGTATTAAACACAGGTACGATTAATCAACTTATAGCAAATTCTATGTTAAAAGCAACTAAAGAATATGCTTTATTAAATAAACCTATAGTTTTTGATCCTGTTGCTTTGGGTGTGAGTAAGGCAAGAGATGAGATTAATTTTGAATTACTTAATCTAAAAGGTATTAGTATTGTTAAGGCAAATGCATCTGAAATGGCTAGTGTTATAGGTTTAGATGGTAAAGCAAGAGGGGTTGATAGTACTTTTGTAATCGATAATGAGTTTTTAGAAAAAGCTAAAGAATACTCTTATAAAACCAAGCGTGTTTTGGCTATAACTGGAAAAATTGATTATATTATAAATCAAGAGCATATTGCTAAAATTTATAATGGCTCAATCATGGCTACTAAGATAACTGGAGCAGGTTGTATGTGTGCTTCTTTGTGTGGAGTTTTTGCAGGAGCGTTAGAAGATAAATTTCAGGCTAGTTTATATGCTTTGCTTAGTTTTGGCATAGCTAGCGAAATCGCTCAAGAGCTTTCTAGTGGAAGTGGTAGTTTTAGAGTGAATTTAATCGATGCTTTAAGTAATTTAGATGATGAAGAAATCAAAAAAAGAGCCAAATATGAAATCATTTAAAATTTATCTTGTCGCAAGCAAGGGTGAAAAAAGCGAAAGCGAGTTTTTAAATATTTTAGAAGCTTCTTTGAAAGCTAAGATTGATATTTTACAACTTAGAGAGAAAAATCTTAGTACTTTAGAATTTTATAATCTTGCTTTAAAAGTTAAAGCTTTGTGTGAAAAATACAACACACCTTTTGTGATAAATGATAGAATCGATATAGCCATGGCTGTGAATGCAAATGGAGTGCATATAGGACAAAAGGATATGCCTTTAAAAAAAGCAAGGGAGCTTTTAGGCGAAGAAAAAATCATAGGGCTTACGATCAATCATAAAAATGATCTTATTAATACTCAAGGTGCTACTTATCTTGGAGTGGGGGCTGTTTTTACTACGCCTAGCAAGCAAGATTGTGTTGTGCTTGGCATAGATGGATTAAAAGAAATTGCTAGTTTAGCTTCTTTACCTATTGTGGCTATAGGTGGGATAGATGAAGTTAATTTAAATTTGCTTAAAGATTGTAATATACAAGGTATAGCTGTGGTTAGAGCGATAATGCAAGCAAATGATCCTTATATAGCAACTTTAAATTTAAGATCAAATTTTGATAAAACTTTTATAGGAAAATAATGATTTATTTTATAGGGGATAAAGAATTTGATGGTGTTAAGACTATAAGATTAAATGAAATTAAATTTCTTGATTTTGAAGTTAATTTAAAGGAATTTGATTGTTTAATCATTAGCTCCAAGAATGCATTAAAAGCATTAATGTCAAGTAAAAACAAAATTGATTTTAATATTAAACTTTATGCTGTGGGAGAAAAAAGTGCTGATTTTGCAAAAGAGCTTGGCTTTAAAAATGTCAAATATCCTAGCAAGGCTTATGGTAAAAATTTAGCTAGTGAGTTTTTATTTGAGTTTAAAAATAAAAAATGTCTTTATTTAAGAGCGAAGAAAATTAGTTCAGGTCTTGATGAGTATTTACTGAAAGAAAATATCCTTTTAAAACAATTAATCGTTTATGAAAATATAGCCATAGAGCCTAAAAAAGATGAGTTAAAAATACATCATCCAAGTGTTTTTATCTTTAGCGCTCCATCAAGCATGGAGCAATTTTTGAAATTTTTTGCATTAGAAAAAGAAGATAAAGTTGTAGTTATAGGTCAAAGTACAGCTTTAAAACTTCGTAATTTTAAAAATTTATATATATGTAAAGAACAAAATCTAAACTCTTGTTTAAAATTAGCTAAGAGTTTAGATTTTTAAAAGTTTTATATAATAAAAATGAGGCAATAAAAATCATACAAATATCACCCACTAAAGTGGCTAGCCAAACTCCATTTACTCCTAAAAATTGCGTTAGTATAAATAAGGATAAAAATGGGAAAATAAGACTTTGGGAAATAGAAATTCCTAAAGAAAGTAAGGGTTTATCAAGTGCTGTGAAAAATGAAGCGCAGAGTTTTCCAAACCAAGAAAATAAAAAAGAAAAAGAAAAAAATATTAAGGCATTTTGTGCTATATGGATAAAATCTTGGTTGTTATCTTTGTTAAAAACACTTACTATAAGGTTATTGAAAAAATAAACAAATAAAAACACTATTGTGCTTACACCCCAAGAAGCAAAAAACATTCTTTTAAAAATAGCTTGAATTCTTGCAATATTTTTGTGTCCATAATTATAACTTAATGCAGGTTGCATAGCATCACACATGGCCAAAACTAGCATGAAAACAAAAGTACTAAGATATAAAATCACAGAAAATGCTGCAACAGCTGTACTTCCAGAAAGTTTAAGCAAGAAAGCATTAGCTAAGATGGTATAAAAAGAGCTAGAAATATTAGAAAAAAATTCAGATGAGCCATTATAGAGTATATTTTTTAGTATTTGCAGCTTGATTATTGGTTTTTTAAATTTTAAAGTTAAATCTTTAAAAACAAAAGGTAATATCCCTAAAATGCTTCCTAAAAACATACCTATGCAAGTTGCTAAAGCTGCTGAAAAAAGTCCCCAATCAAAAACCACTATAAAAAGCCAATCAAGAAAAATATTGCTCAAAGCAGTAATGATATTAACTATCATGCTATAAAAAGTTTTTCCACAAATCCTAAGATAATTATCCATAGCAAAAGCTAGCATAATAAAGGGAGCAAAAATGGCAAAAATTTGCATATATTCAGTAGATAAACTTTGAATATTCTCATTAGCTCCCATAAAAACACTTAATGTTTTTGCTAAGAAAAATCCTAAAATTCCCATTAAACAAGAAATTGCAAAAATAAGAACTATACAAAAAGAAAAAATAGCTCTTGCTTTTTCAATTTTTCCTTTACCTAGATTAATTGCTATTTGCACTGATGAACCTATGGCTATCATATCAGCTAGAGCAAAACTTATCATGATAAAAGGCATCATTAAATTCATAGCAGCAAGCGCATCTGAACCTAAATATCTTCCAACAAAAATTCCATCAATAATCACATAAAGATAAATAAAAGCCATGCTAGCTATGTTTGGCAAAGCACATTTTATAAAAAGTGTGGTAGGATTTAATGTAGTGTAAAAATTATGTATTGACATAGCTTTCCTTATTAAAAATTATTTTATTTAAAATTTTATAGATAAAATAAATTTAATAAAGAGATTCTATGCCTTCTATAATATCTTTAAAATATGGATCAACAATGATAATGAAAAAATCTTTGAAAAACATTTATATCACCCAAATTTTAAAAATATAATAAATATTTGGCATTATATTTAAGCTGTAATTATAAATTTCTTAATGTAAATTTTAATTTTTTTTAGACGATTTTTATAAACCCACAAAAAAGGAGCAAGGATGCAAATAAATTCGTATTCACGCGTGGCAGTAGAGTCGCAAGTTAGCAATAGGAAGGCTAATTTGAATACAAAACTTGAAGATGCCAATACCAAAAGTGCTAATAGCACAAAAGATATAGATGAGGATAAGCTTAGTAAGCTTGCTAGTATGGGAGGAAAAGGCATAACCGAGCTTTATGCTATGAATTTTATGCAGCAAGTATTTAGCATGAGTTCATCCAATGGTCTATCTCAGGCAGGGATTTTTCAAGGAGCTCAATCTAAGGATTCTTTAACAGCTATTTTATCAAATGTAGATTTTAAAGCTATAGGATATGAAGGTAAAGATATACTTAGTTTAAATGCTGATGAAGCAAAAGAGCTTATTGGGGAAGATGGATATTTTGGTGTAGCAAAAACATCTCAAAGATTGGCTGATTTTGTTATTAACGGGGCTGGTGAAGACATGGAAAAACTTCAAAAAGGTTTAGAGGGTCTAAAAGCAGGATTTGCACAAGCGGAAAAAATGTGGGGTGGCAAACTTCCTGATATCAGCTATGAGACAATTGATAAAGCTATTGAAACAGTAACTCAAAAAATTAATGAAATGGGTGGAAATTCTTTAGATATCAATGCATAAATTTATATCCCTAGTATATAAACTAGGGATTTAGTCTATTTTTAAAACACTTAAAAATGCTTCTTGAGGTAAATGCACCTTACCAATAGCTTTCATTCTTTTTTTACCTTCTTTTTGTTTTTCAAGAAGTTTTCTTTTTCTAGTAATATCCCCACCATAACATTTTGCGGTTACATTTTTACCCATGGATTTTACATTTTCTCTTGCGATAATTTTATTTCCTATGCTTGCTTGGATAGCAACTTCAAAAAGCTGTCTTGGGACGATTTCTTTCATCGCTTTTACAAGCTCTCTGCCCTTGCTTAGTGCTTTTTCATTTGGCACTATGATGCTTAGTGCATCGACATTTTCACCAGCTACTTTAATATCAAGTTTTACAAGATCTCCCACTCTAAATTCAATAGGCTCATAATCAAAACTAGCATAGCCTTTGGTAAGTGATTTAAGTTTATCGTAAAAGTCCATAACGATTTCGTTTAAAGGTATATCATACTCAAGTAAAACGCGCTCAGGAGTGATGTAATCCATCTTAACTTGCATACCGCGTTTGCGATTTAAAAGAGTGATTAAATTCCCTAGGTATTCGCTTGGAGTTATGATAGTTGCTTTTACATAAGGTTCTTTTATATGATCGATTTTATTTACCGGAGGCAGTTCGCTTGGATTTTGAATTTTTAAAACTTCTCCATCGGTTTGATAAATTTCATAAGTAACAGTTGGAGCAGTAGCAATTAAATCAAGGTTAAACTCACGCTCAAGTCTTTCTTTAATAACCTCCATATGCAAAAGACCTAAAAAACCAACTCTAAAGCCAAATCCTAAAGCTAATGAAGTTTCAGGTTCATAGGTAATAGAACTATCATTAAGTTTTAATTTATCTAAAGCATCTCTTAAATCTTCAAATTTATCCGTTTCTATAGGATATAATCCTGCAAAAACAAAAGCTTTGGCTTTTTCAAAACCACCAATGGCTTCTTTTGCTTTATTTTTAGTTAGTGTTATGGTGTCACCTACTTGAACATCGGCGACATTTTTAAGTCCAAGCACGATAACACCCACTTCACCTGATTCTAATTTTTTAGTTTTTATAGGGCTTAATGGATGAGGATAGAAAAGATCTTGCACGAGATGTTTTTTATCTGTACTCATAACTAAAACTTCATCATTTTTAGCAATATTTCCCTCATAAATTCTAACTAAAGCCAAAGCTCCAAGATAATTATCAAACCAAGAATCATAAATTAAAGCTTTAGTAGGTGCTTCATCATCAGTTTTTGGTGCAGGAATTTTTGTGATGATAGTTTCTATGAGTTCTTTTATACCTACACCTGTTTTTGCGCTAACACAAATTGCATTAGAGCAATCAATTCCTATAATATGCTCTATTTCGTGTTTAACCTTTTCAATATCAGCCGAAGGAAGATCAATTTTATTAATCACTGGTATGATTTCAAGATCGTTTTCTAAGGCTATATAAACATTGGCTATAGTTTGAGCCTCTACTCCTTGAGAAGCATCAACAACAAGTAAAGCCCCTTCGCAACTTGCCAAAGAACGACTTACTTCATAGGAAAAATCAACATGGCCCGGAGTGTCTATTAAATTTAATACATATTCTTCATTGTTGAATTTATAATTTAAACGCACAGATTGAGCTTTTATAGTTATCCCACGCTCTTTTTCTATATCCATAGTATCCATTACTTGGGCGCTCATTTGTCTATCGCTAATAGCTCCGCATTCGCTGATAATTCTATCAGCTAATGTGCTTTTACCATGATCAATATGAGCTATAATAGAGAAATTTCTAATATTTTTCATCAAAAAACCTTAAGATTGTCTCATTTTTCTTTTTGCTAGGCCTATTTGCTCATAAGCATCAATTTCTTTTTTCAAAGCTTTATATCTTTTTTTTAGCTCATTGTTTAAAAATGAAATGTTTTTAGGAGTAGCATTAGCATTGGCTGAAATAGCACTAATAAAATCAAGTTTTCTTTTAGTGGCGCTGTCTTTTGGATTAGATCCTAGTTTTTGTGAATTTAAAAATTGCAAAATTAAAGCTTGAATTTCTTGAGAGTTGCTTGCATTATTTGCTTTAGATATAAAATCTTCTATATTACTTATTTTTGGAGTTTTAGCTGGATTTGATTTGCTTGGTTGTTTTTCTTTGTGCATGAAAAATAATACCAAAAGAATTCCAAGTATGATAATTATCACTAAAGCTATAACTAAAAAAATAAAAAGAGAATTATTCATTTAAAACTTTCCTATAATTTTGTTGCATAAGATCTTTTAAAATAACTTGCTAAGCTTAATGCTACCATAAATAAAAATCCCCAATACACATAATCAGGAATTTTCACAGAATCTCCTGCTGCATAAGAATGCATACCAGTTAAAAAGTAATTTACACCAAAATAAGTCATGATAATTACCCAATATGCAAACATGGAGCAAACTGCAAAAATGTATTGATTTGCCCATTTTGGTACCATTCTAATGTGCAAAATAGCTGCATAAACTAAAATACTAATTAAAGCCCAAGTTTCTTTAGAGTCCCAACTCCAATATCTTCCCCAACTTTCATTTGCCCATATAGCACCTAAGAAATTTCCAACTGTAAGTAAGCAAAGTCCTAAAATCATAGCCATTTCGTTGATTCTTGTTGCTTCTGTAATATTTCTTAAAATGTTTTCATTATGTTTGCTATTGATTTTTAGCATACATAATAAAATAAGTACAAATATACCTAATAATGCACATAATCCTAAAAATCCATAGCTAGCAGTAATAACCGAAACATGTATTGTTAGCCAATAAGATTGCAACACAGGAACTAAATTGGTAATTTGCGGATCCATTTGGCTAAGATGAGCTACACCTAAAGTAACTCCTGCTAAAATAGAGGTTAAAGAAAGTGCAATAGGACTTTTTCTCGAAAAGAAAATTCCAGATAATGATAAAGCCCAAGCTATATAAACCATGCTCTCATATGCATTACTCCATGGAGCACGACCTGCTATATACCAACGCAAAGCCAAACCTAGAGTATGGATGAAAAATGCCACAATATTAAACACATAAACACATTTAAATATAAAATCAATGCGAATTTTTGGCAGAAGCATTTTAACAAAAACTATAATCAAAAGTAAAAATCCAGCGCATAAATAAAGCGGAGCAAGATTTACAAAAATTTGACTTTTGTTGAAAAAGATTTCTGTATTAATTTTTTTAGCACTTGGCATAACTTCATGGCCGTATTTTTCTTGGTAATTTTTGATAATATTTAAATTTTTAGTTGCTTCATCCCAGTTGTTATGTGCAATAGAATTACTAACTGCATTGAAATAATTTTCTAAAATGCTTCTTACTTCTTTACCTTCTTCGCCTTTTAAACCTATATATGCTTCGCGTGGTGCCACCCATTGATTATTGGTGCTATTTTGCAGTGGAATAAATTTAAAAATATCTCCTGAAAAAATTAAATTTACAATATTTACTCTTTCATCAAGCTTGATTATTTCTTTATCAAAAACACTTCTACGATTTGGATTTTTTCTATTAGCATTTTCTACATATTTTTGTAGTTTATAAGCATCTGTAGTGAAAAAATCTTTAAAACTAGTATAAGCTCTAGGTTCAATACCTAAAATTTTAGAAATTTCTTCATTAACCAAGCGACTTGTTGGCATAAATATAATATCTTTATCATACCATGCACTGCCATCAAAAATCATTGATATGATAGTTGCTTCGGCACTTTGGCCTTGAAAGGTTGTGTTTTTGTATATTTTTTCTAAAACTTCCATAGCTAAAGTATTAAAAGGAACCATTCTACCATCAGGTTTTTGCACTACCAAAGAAGCAAGTTCTTTAGCATGTGTTTCATCTACCTTGATGGGTTCATTTGCATAAGTATTTTGGCTTGCAAAAAAAACTAATATAAATGTCAATATCGCACTTGTTTTTTTCAAGGTGTCTTGATTGATTAATTTAGCTAAAGTCCTAAATCTTGAATGAGGATTTAAAATATTTAAAAACATTCCTAATGTAAGTAAAAAATATCCAATATATGTAGGAATTTTACCCGGATCTTTATTAACTGAAAGTATGGTGCCAAGCTCATCTTGATCATAAGAACTTTGGTAAAATCTATAACCTTGATAATCTAAAACATTATTCATAAAAATCTTATATTCTAATTTTTGTTCGGCATTATCAATTTCCACATAACTTGCATAAGACATAGGCGACATCGAACCAGGATAGCGTTCTAGTTCAAAGTCTTTTAAGTGCATTTCAAATGGCATTTCTATTCCTTTAGGACCCCATCTTAAAAAGAAAGGTTGACCTGCTACATCAATACGGATAGGCGAGTTGTATTCTACTAGGAAAACTTCTTTAGATTCTCCTTTATAGCTTAATTTTAATTTTAAAGCATTAATAGCATTTTCTGAAAGTTGAGTTGGCATATATTTAGTGCTTTGTGCAAAGTCTTTGAAATTATTTAATAAAGAATTATTCCAGTATTTTGCCTCACCAAATAAAGAAATCAAAGCATTGCGTCCTAGCTCTATCCAACTATTTTTAAACCAAGTAAAAAAGCTTTCATCTTGAGCTTGATTAATACCTTCTAAGGTTTTTTTACCATGTAAAGAAGCAAATTTTACCACTAAATTAATATCATTAAAAGAATATAATCTTAAATCTTTAGCTTGTGCTTTTTGATTTGCTTTTAAAATGTTTTCTTTACCATCACTCATTGACATGTATTTTAAATCAAAATCAGCACTAAGCTTTAGATCTTTATCAATTTTTATATAAGGACTTGGAGCAGAGTCGTTTAAAAATGCTATATTGACACCATTGATATTTTTTATATCCCCTGCTTGAAAAAGCAATTCTTTAGATTCGTTATTTTGTGAAAGCATTAAAGATAAAAGAGGAGCAGAGTTGTTATCATCGATATAAATTTCTTTTGCATCTAAAATCAAATTTTCATATGAAATTTGAGCTTTTTCATCAGGTAGTATTAAATCAAATGAAAAATCATTTACAAAAGGTAAAGTGGCAATATATTCAGATTTTGCAGCACTATATACTTTATCATCTTTTAAGGTTGCTATGTAGATATAACTTTTTGAGGTTTCAATGATATTATTTTTTTCGTTTTCCCTAATGTGTAAATTTCCTTCAAATCCCATATATCTAGTCATAGCCGAGCCTAGTAATATAAATAAAAATGAGATATGAAAGATTAAAAGCGGTATTTTTCTCTTGTTAAACATTTTATATTTAAAAAGAGCTGTTAAAAGATTGATTCCTAGTATGAGTTGTATAAAGCCAAACCAAGATGTTCCATATATCATGGCCCATGCTGTTGGAGTATTGTAAGCACTTTCTATAAAAGTAGCTAGAGCGCAAAATAGGGCAAAAATTAAAAATAAAAAAATAGAAATTTTTATATCCCCAAAAGCTAAAAGTTGTCTTCTCATGATTTAAGCTCCAAGGTATTTTTTTCTAATCTCATCATTACCGATAAGATCTTTTGCAGGTGCATGCATAGCGATTTTACCATTTTCTAGAACATAAGCATAATCGCTGATTTTTAAAGCTGAAAATGCATTTTGTTCCACTAATAAAATAGTAATACCTTCTTCTTTTAATTTGACTATAATATCAAAAACCTCTCCAACTATTTTTGGAGCAAGCCCTAGCGAAGGTTCATCTAGCATTAAAAGTTTTGGCTCACTCATAAGAGCTCTTGAAATAGCTAGCATTTGAGCTTCTCCACCGCTTAGAGTTCCCGCTAATGCATTTTTTTTATCTTTTAATCTTGGGAAAAGTCTATACATTTGATTTTTCAAATGTTCATAGTTTTCTGCATTATTAAAAGCACCAATTTTTAAATTTTCTTCTATAGTGAGATTTATAAAAACTCTTCTTCCTTCAGGTACCAATGCTATACCTTTTTGTACTAAAGTATGAGGTAAATGTCTTTGAGTGTCATAACCTAAAAAACTTACTTCACCAGTTTTTTTAACACAATTTAGCATTGCATTAAGTGTTGATGTTTTTCCTGCACCATTTGAGCCTATCAAGCTAACTATACTTCCTGTTTTTATGGTGAAATCTATACCTTTAACAGCTTCTATTAAGCCATAATAAACATGTAAATCTTTAACTACTAGCATTAAAATCTCCCAAATATGCACTAATTACTTCAGGATTTTGAACAGCATCACTTGGCTTTCCTTCAAAAATAGTCTTACCATAATCAAGCACCATAACCCTATCGCAAAGCTTATTTACAAATTTCATATCATGCTCAATAAGCAAAACGCTGATTTTTTTATTATTTCTTATATCAAAAATCAATTCGGCTAAATCATCGCTTTCTGTTGAATTCATACCTGCTGCTGGTTCATCTAACAATAAAAGTTTAGGATTTGTTGCTAAAGCTCTTGCTATTTCAACTTTTCTTTGTTGTCCATAACTTAAACTAGTGGCCCTTTCATCAGCCAAATGAGCAATATTGAGTTGTTCTAAAATTTCATAAGCTGCTTTTTTTGCATTTTTTTCTGCTTTGGAGAATCTTCCCAAATGTAAAAAAGCTTCAAAAATATTATATTTAATACTCTTATCAAAACCAATTAATACATTTTCTAAAACACTCATGCTAGAAAAAAGTCTAATATTTTGAAAAGTTCTTGCTATGCCTAGATGAACTATTTTGTGCGGCTTTAAATGGTCAATCTTTTTTCCTAGAAAAAATACTTCTCCACTGCTTGGTTTATAATTTCCTGTAATAATATTAAATAGTGTCGTTTTTCCTGCGCCATTTGGACCTATAAGTCCAAAAATTTCGCTTTCTTTTATAGTAAAAGAAGTATTTGCTATAGCACTAACTCCACCAAAATTTTTATGGATTTTTTTAAGCTCTAAAATCATTTTTTATTCCTTTTAGAAAACTTAAATAAAATATCTGTTAATTCTTTATCACCCATTATTCCTCTTCTTGCAAAAAGCATTACTAAAATCAATATAACAGAAAACACAACCATTCTAAGACCAGGCATAGCAGGAGTTTCATAACCAAAAATATTCATACTCTCATCTAAAAATCTTAAATACTCACTTCCACCTATTACTAAAATAGCTCCTATGATAGCACCAGTAGTTGAACCTAAGCCGCCTAAAACAATGATGATTAAAAGCTGAAAAGTAAATAAAAAGTCAAATTGTTCAGGTGAAACTGAAGCTAGTGCGCAAGCTAATAAGCCTCCTCCAACACCTTCTAAAAATGCTGAAGTACTAAAGGCTAAGGTTTTAATATTAAAAGTGTTAATACCCATTGCTAATGCTGCATCTTCATCATCTCTTACAGCTTTCATGGCTCTACCAAATTTTGAACTAACAATATTTAAGATGATAATAACAGAAAATATAGCAATCCCACCACTCCAGTATAAGGTAGTATGTTTAGGAATATCGTTTAAGCCCAAAGAGCCATTTGTAACAGAAGCAAAGTTAATTGCCATAAGCTTGATAATAATTCCAAAGCCTAGTGTTACAATAGCTAAATAATCTCCTCTAACTCTAAATACTGCAAAGGCTAAAACTAAAGATAAAAGCATAGCACAAACCCCAGCAGCAAGTAAAGCTACAATAAAGCTTGGCGAATGAATCATCAAAATAAAACTACTTGGATCCTCTAAAGAAAACTGATCGATTTTGCTTTCACTTGTAAGTAAAACTAAGGCCGCAACATAAGCTCCTATAGCTACAAAACCATTTGGCTCTAATGAAAATTGTCCTGTAACTCCATTGATAAGATTATAACTTACCGCTAAGATTACAAAAATAGCAATATTGCTTAAAATTCCTATTTTATAATCGTTAAAAAAATAAGGAGATATAAAAAGAAAAGCAAGCGCTATAATAAAGAAACTTAAATGTGTAATTTTTCTTGCAATCATTTTAAAACCTACTTTTTTCAAAATTAATACCCAAAATTCCAGTTGGTTTAAAAAGTAAAATTAATACCAAAAAGATAAATGCAAATGCATCTTTAAAACCAGAAAGATCAGGGAAAATAGCAACAACAACAACCTCTGTAAAACCTATAATCAAACCACCTAAAACTGCTCCGGCAACAGAGCCAATACCACCTAAAACAGCAGCGCCAAAGGCCTTAAGTCCTATAAGAGTTCCCATGCTAGGTTCAACAGAAGGATAACTAACAGCCCAAAAAATACCACCAATAGCAGCTAAAGCTGAACCTAGTGCAAATACAATAGCGATAATACGATTTGCATCAATTCCCATTAAATTTACAGTATGAATATCAAAAGCTAAAGCCCTAATAGCAATGCCATATTTGCTTTTATAAAGTATGAATAAAACCACTAATAATATAAAAAATGTCAAAATAGGCACTAAAATACTATTAACACTAATGCTGATATTATTAAAATTAATCACTGTTTCAAGATAACTTGGCACAGGAAAATACTTTGGTGTTGAGCCAAATAAAACATTAAATACATTTTGTATTAAAAAACTTATACCTATAGCTGTGATAAGTAAAGAAATTCTAGGTGCTTTTCTTAGAGGTTTATAAGCTACCCTATCAATAGCTATACCTAAGGCCGCTGCAAATAACATAGCTAAAGAAAGAGCACCTAAGAAAGGTACATTCATACTTGTAACACAAAATAAAGCTGAATATGCACCCACCATCATAATATCACCATGTGCGAAATTAATCAGTCTTAAAACACCATAAACCATTGTATAGCCTATGGCGATAAGTGCATACATACTGCCTAAACTAAATCCATTTATAATTTGCTGTAAAATTAAAGAACTATCCATTGAACCTCTTAAAATTTTTATTTATGGTAGAATCGAGTCTTTATAAACTTGTTTTTGATTCTCTATTGATTTTATAACAATTGAGCGCGTGGCATTACCTGTTTTGTCTATACTAATCACCCCGCTAACACCTTCAAATTTAGAAGTAGCATGAATGTTGTTGTTGATACATTCACTATTGAAATCATTAACGCATTTTTGCATAGCTTCAAAGATTACAAAATATGCATCTGCACCCATAGCTGTAAAATTTGGAACTTCTTTGCTTTGTTTTTCTTTTTCATAGGCTAATATAAAGTCTTTTGAAAGCTGTGTTGGAGGGTTATTATAATCAAAACTATCTGTAAATAAATATCCTTCTGCTGCATCTTGAGCTAGATTGATAAAAGTTTCATCGGCAACTCCATCTGCTGAACCCATAGGAATATTAACACCCATTGCTTTTGCTTGACGTGCGAACAAGGAAGCCTCAGTGTAATATACTGGAAGATAAATAAAATCAGGTTTTAAATTTTTAACTTGAGAAAGTATAGCTTTAAAGTCTTTATCACCTGCTGTAATTCTAAATTTATCTAAAATTTTTCCACCTTGTTTGCTAAATTCTTTTTCAAAGGCCCTAGTTAAACCTAAAGAATAATCCGCGCTTTGATCGCTAATAATCACAGCTTTAGTGTAATTTAACTTATTTTTTACATAAGTAGCTAAAGACGAGCCTTGAAAGCTATCCATAAAACAAACTCTACTGGCATATAATTTTTTATTTAAAATTTTATCAGCAGTAGCTGCAGGAGCAACCACTGGTATCTTTTTTTCCTCGCCAATTCTTATCACTTGTAAAGTATTAGCTGTTAGCATTTCTCCAATAAGTGCATAAGCTTTATTTTGCGAAATTAATCTTGTGCTAGCATTTGCGCTTTCTATTTTATCACCTTTTGTATCTACTACAACAAGATTTATCTTATCACCATTACTTAAAGTATTTTTCATAGAATTTGCAATTTTCACTCCATCTAAAGCACTTTGACCATAAGCTGCAGTAGATCCTGTTAGAGGTAAAACTACGCCAATGTTAATTTCTTTTGCCTGTATGATATTACAAGCTATGATAGACAATATAGCTATACTAATTTTTTTCATAGTTTAACCTTTCAAGGATTAATAATAGTTTTATAAACTTGTTTTTGTTCTTGTATTTCTTTTATAACTACAGAACGACTTGCATTGCCACTAGCATCTATGCTTATAACTCCACCTACGCCTTCAAAATTATTAGTAGAATGAATTTTTTCATTAATGCATTGTGCGTTAAGATTATTGGCACATTCATTCATTGCATTTACCATTACATAATAAGCATCAGCTCCCATAGCAGAAAATGCTGGAAGCTCTTTGGTGCCATGATCTTTTTCATAAGCATTGATGAAATTTTTAGACAAAGTTGTTGGTGGATTGTTATAATCAAAACTATCGGTAAAGATTACTCCATTTACAGCATCACCCCCAAGTTCAATAAATGTTTTATTATTTACCCCATCACCTGCACTTAAAAGTTTATTAAAACCAACTGCTTTTGCTTGTCTTGCTATTAAAGCTGCTTCTGGATGGTAAATTGGCATATAAACAAAGTCAGGATTGATACTTTTAAGTTGTGAAACAATAGCTTTAAAGTCTTTATCGCCCGATGAGATAGTTAATTTTTTAAGTATTTTTCCGCCATTTTGTTTAAATTCTTTTTCAAAGGCTCTTGCTAAGCCTAGTGAATACACATTGCTTTGATCAACTATTACAACTACAGTTTTTAAATTTAAATCTTTATATGCATAGTTTGCAAATTTATCTCCTTGGAAGCTATCCATAAAACAAACTCTACTAGCGTAGCTTTTTTTATCCAAAAGTTTATCGCCTGAAGCAACAGGAGCTATTACTGGGATTTTCCTTTCTTCAGCTATAGATAAAACTTGCATAGTATTTGGTGTAACAGCTTCACCTATAAGTCCTAAAACTTTATCTTGAGAGATAAGTCTAGTGGTGGCATTTGCTGCTTCTATTTTATCACCTTTTGTATCTATGGCTATGATTTTAACATTATCTCCATTTTTTAAATTTGGATTTAAGGTATTAGCTAGTTTGATACCTTCATATACATCATTACCATAAGCCGCTAAAGCGCCAGTAAGTGGTAAAATAACTCCTATTTTTACTTCCGCAGCATAAATTGAACTAGCACAAAGCAAGCTAGCTAGCAGTAGATTTTTTCTCATGAAAACTCCTTTTTTTATTTTAAAAATGTATTATGTTTTGTTTTTGGTGTAGGTTCTTCTTCTAAAAGATCTTTTTGATTAAGCTCGATAGAAAAATTTTGCCCCTTTAAGTAAGCTATAATGTGATCCATATCACTTTCACTTAATTTTTTGGCGTATATGCTCATTTGAATGCTATCGCTTGATTGATCTTCAAAATATCCATTAGCATAGTCTTTTAAGGCACCTTTGATTTCTTCTGGACTTAAATCTTTAATAGCTTTTTTGCCATAAGAATTTTTTTCTCCATTTTCTCCGTGACAGGTGTTACATTTGTTTTTAAAATATATTTCTTTAGCTTTTTTTAAATCATAGCTAATATTATCATTAAAAGTATAAGTAAATAAAGACTTTATATTAAAAGCCATTAAAGAATTTATAAATAAAATACTAATTATAAATGAGCGTAACATAATATGCCTTTTTTAAATATAAATAAAGCTCGATTATATCTAAAAAAAATAAACAATTTTATCTCAATCTC
>NZ_JANQDA010000024.1:0-16358 GCF_024723655.1 Campylobacter sp. RM5063
TTTTTTTGTATATATTTATAGATACTGCATCAATATTATCTTTATGTTTTTTTTAGTATAAATTACAAACAACTTTTCAACAGCAAAGCAATATTAACACTATGTTTATAAATTTAAGCTTAATTATAAATAATAATAAAATATTAGTATAATAAGAAGATATTATAAAAGTTTGAATGTATTGAAAAATAGAAGTTTAAATAAAAAATGTTATAAATTTTTAAAAGAGCTTTTTACTAAAAATATACTTAGCAAACTAGCAATAATTATAAAAATAATATAAATATAAAAATACTCCTTATATACAAAATTAACAATAAAAGGGGTTATAAAACCCAAAATCGCATAAGAAATATTATAAGCAAAAGAAAGACCACTCGATCTTAACTCTGTGGTAAAAATTTGAGTCATAAAAATAGGAGCAAAAGCTATAATACCTTGTGCAAAACAAGCAAGCAAATAAAATAACAAAAACCACTCATTATAAAAGCTAAAAGCTATACCAAAAATTCCAAAAAGTAAAGTGAAAATCAAACAAATTTTAAAATGTCCTAAAAAATCTGCTAAATATCCTTGTGCTAAACTTCCTAGTATGATCATCACTATGGCCAAATTTTGATATAACAAAGCAGTAGTTTTGCTAACTCCTAATAAGCTTTCAAAATATTGTGGCAGTATCATTAAAGTAGCCACCCCACTTGTTAAAACCACAGTAAGTAAAGCGCATATTAACATACTTTTTTTATGTGTTTTTAAAGCCTGCAAAAGTGGGAAATTTAAAATTTTTTCTTTTGCTTTTATATTTTTAAAAGCTGGTGTTTCATTCAATTTCGTGCGTAAAAATAAAGCCAATATACCAAAAAATCCTCCTATAAAAAAAGGAATTCTCCAAGCAAAGCTTTCTACTTCTTCTTTATCAAAATACGCATATATAGTCAAAGTCGCTAAATTTCCAAGCAATAAACCTAAAGTCAAAGTCGCTGAAATAAAACCAAGTGCCAAACCAAGTCTTTTTTTACTCACAAATTCACTCACAAAAATCCAAGCACCGCTAACTTCAGCTCCTATAGCTAATCCTTGGGCTATCCTAATAACAAAAAGCATAAAAGTAGCCAAAAGCCCTATGCTTTCATAAGTAGGTAAAAAGGCCAAAACAAAACTTGGTACAACCATTAAAAGCATGCTAATATAAAAAACATTCTTACGCCCTTTTATATCTGCAAAATGCGCTAAAACAACAGCACCAAAAGGTCTGGCTAAATACCCTGCCCCAAAGGCTACATAAGTATAGATTAATGGCCAAAAATCATCATTTTGAGGAAAGAAAATTTTTGCAAAAACACTTGCAAAGAAGATAAATAAAACAAAATCATAAAATTCCAAAATACCACCTAAGGAAGCATAGATGGTATTTTTAAAAGCTTTTTGCATTATTAAATTTTGCCACCTTCGATTACTACATCATCAGCTTTTATATCATCGCTAAAAAATGGCTTTAAAGTTTCATCATAAGCTTTGTGGAAAAATTGTTCATTTTGTAATTTTAAAATCAAATCATTGATAAAATTTAACATAGCTTCGTCACCTTTTTTTACAGCAGGAGCTATAACATCATGATTTCCAAGTTCTTTAATCACTACTTCAAAATTTGGATTTTCTTTAGCCCAAGCAAAAAGCAATGCATTATCATGACTTAACGCATCACCTCTTTTACCAATTAAAGCTGCAAAAGTTTCTGTATTTTGATCAAATTTAATCGTTTTAATATCTGGCATATTTTTTGTAAAATACGCATCAGCTGTTGTGCCTTTATTTAAAATTAAAGTTTTATTTTTTAAATCATCTAAAGTTTCAATATCTGACCCTTTAGGAGCCACCACCCCAAGAGCAACTTTCATATAAGGTAATGCAAAATCAACCACAGCTTCTCTTTCTGGGGTTTTTGTAAAATTTGCTAAGATTAAATCTACTTTATTTGATTCTAAAAATTCTACTCTATTTGCTGCTTCAACAAGTACAAATTGCACTTTTGACTCATCACCCAAAAGTTCTTTTGCTATGCGTTTAGCAAAATACACATCATAGCCTTGATTTTTCCCTTGTGCATCTAGGTAGCCAAATGGAGGTTTATCACCAAACACACCTATGCGGATTACACCTTGCTGTTTGATTTTCTCTATGGAATTTTCATTAGAGCTTGAATTTGAGCATGCACTAAAAAAAAGTGCCATTAAAAATGATAAAAGAAAAATTTTTTTCATGTTTTATCCTTATGATTAAAAATTTAAATTTTTAAACCTTATATTATTTTTTTAAATAAATATTTTAAAAAAATAAAATTAACGATGAAAATCAAACAAATTGAGAAATTTTTTCGCACGATCTGTCTTTGGATTTTCAAAAAATTCATCAGGATTTGAAATTTCTACTATTTTACCATCATCCATAAAAACTATTTTATCAGCAACTGCTCTTGCAAAACCCATTTCATGTGTAACTATAAGCATAGTCATACCATCTTTTGCCAAATTTAAAATCACATCTAAAACTTCACGCACGATTTCAGGATCAAGTGCTGCTGTAACTTCATCAAAAAGCATGATTTCAGGGTTCATACAAAGACTTCTAACTATGGCTATGCGTTGCTTTTGTCCACCGCTTAATTCTTTAGGATAAGCTTTTATTTTATGCAAAAGTCCTACTCTATCAAGCCAGTATTTTGCTTCTTCTAAAACCTCTTCTTTTTTTCTTTTTTGCACCTTTAAAGGTCCTAAAAGTATATTTTGCTCAACATTTAAATGATCAAAAAGCTCATAAGATTGAAACACCATACCTATTTTTTGACGAATTTGAGTCCATTTTTTATAATTTTTATCAATTTTCTCATCATCTACTAAAATAGCTCCATCAGCCATTTCTTCTAAGCCATTAATACATCTTAAAAGTGTAGATTTCCCACAACCACTTGGACCTAGTATAACCACTACTTCTTTTTGATTTACTTCTAAATTAATATCTTTTAAAACATGATGTTCATCATAATATTTTTGTAAATTTTGTATTTTTAAAATGCTCATATTAGCTCCATTTTTTCTCTAAAAACTTTGAATATACTGACAAAGGATAACAAAGTATAAAATAAATCAATAAAATCAAACCATAAATCACAAAAGCCGCGTAAGAATTTTGAAATAAATTAAGCTCAATCACTTGTTGACCTACTTTAATAAGCTCTATACCGCCGATTAGATAAATCACTGAAGTGCTTTTAATAATTCTTGTAAAAAGATTAATACTCATTGGTAATAATCTTCTCAAAGATAAAGGTATAATGATAAAAAGATAAACTTCGAATTTATTAAAACCTAGTGAAAGTCCTGACTCATACTGATGTTTTGGTATACTTGCTAAAGATGATCTAACCAAATCCATCATCTCAAACACACCCCAAATACTAAAAACAATAATACTTGAACCCAAAGCACCCAAATGCCATCCAAACCATTTCGCCAAGCCAAAATGCACTATAAAAAGCCAAACAATCAAAGGCATAATACGCACAAACTCAAGCATAAAACGACAAAAAACATAAAGGAATTTGTTTTTAGAATGCATTAAAATTCCAAAAAATACTCCTCCTATGAGTGAAATCAAAACGCTAATTAACGAAAGCTCTAAAGTAACCTTTAAACCTTGCGCTAGTCTAAAAAAGGTATCTTGATTTAAAATTTCAAACATAATTTAACCTTTTTTCTATACGGTTTAACACTAAAGATAAAGGTAAAATCAAGATCAAATAACAAAGCACCAAAGCAAATAATGCTTCGTTACTTTTATAATAAAGCCCTATAAGATCTTTAGCCACATATACTAAATCTGCTAAAGCAATAATGCTTACCACAGAAGTTTCTTTAAGTAAAAAAATGATATTTGCACT
This sequence comes from Campylobacter sp. RM5063, assembly GCF_024723655.1. NCBI lineage: Bacteria > Pseudomonadati > Campylobacterota > Epsilonproteobacteria > Campylobacterales > Campylobacteraceae > Campylobacter > Campylobacter sp. RM5063. The sequence goes on from NZ_JANQDA010000024.1 coordinate 3,938, forward strand.
AATGCTTGGCATAGCTATACCCAAAGCTTGAGGCATAATAATATAACGGAAATTTTGCCATTTACTCAAACCCAAAGAAAGTCCTGATTCATATTGTTGTTTTTTAACCGCTTCCATACCCGCTCTTAAACTTTCAGCCATATAAGAACCACCTAAAAAACTAAGTCCTATCACAGCACAAGCAAAAGAGCTAAGTTGAATTCCAAATTCAGGTAAAGCATAATATAAAAAGAAAAGTTGGATTAGCAAAGGTGTATTTCTTGAAAATTCTATATAAATTTTACAAATTGTGTTTAAAAAGGAAAATTTAAAATAACTCACTCCCACACAAAATAAACCTACTAAAAATGAAAAAAACACCCCATAAATAGCAAGTTTTAATGTAAGCCAAGAAGCTTGTATAAACATAGGGCTAAACTTGACTAAAAAATCAAAATCCATGAAACCATCCATACTTTAAAATATAATATTGTAACAAATAAGACTTAAAAAGACTTAATTAAATTTTGCATTTTTTCTTTATTTAAAATTACTATTTTACCTTTATTTGTGCAAATAAGCTCATTTTGTTTTAATTCTTTTAAAAAACGCGACAAAGATTCTGGGGGTAAATTTAAAATCACAGCGATTTCTTTTTGTTTTAAATTTTGTAGCTTTTCTTCATTTTCTAGTAAAAAGCCGACTAATCTTGACTTTAAATCCAAAGATTTTTGTCTGATAAAATTTTCTAAAATTCGAATTTTACCGATTAAAGAAGTCAAAAGTAAAAAACTAAATTCTCCATTTTCTAAGCATAATTTTTTAAATTCATTAAAATCAAAAACACAAATTTCACAATCTTGCTCACAAATTGCATTGGCTGGGTAATCAATACCCTCAAACACAGGCATTTCAGCTATAAAATTTACTGGAGTTAGAGTGTGTAGTGTTAGCTCAAAACCTTTTGCATTCACCTTATATATACGCACTTTTCCACTTAGTAAAATGTAAATTTTATTTGCTTTTTCACCTTGAAAAAATAAAATATTTCCTTTCTTAAAATACTTCTTTTCGCCCTTTGAAATCAAAATTTCAAAATGTTTATCCATTTTTTTCTTCCATATTTTTAATACTTTCTTTTGCTTTTAAAACCAGTTCTTCATCATCTGCAAAATCAAAAAATTTAAAGTGATTTCCATGTTGCACTCTACCATCTAGCAAATCCCCACTTAACCTGTTTTTTAAATCAAGCTCAGCTATTTTAAACCCATCTAAAGTTTTAGCAAATTCAAGCAAACGACTTGGAATTTCTTTTTGCTTAGTATATAAATAACAAAAACTCTCAAGTCCTACTCTACCTACCCTACCTCGAAGCTGATGTAAGGTAGCAAGCCCAAGTCTTTCAGCCCCAACAACTACAATCACGCTTAGTCTTGGTAAAGAAATTCCCACTTCAACCACGGTCGTAGAAAGTAAAATCGTGCCTTTTTCTCTAAATTCTTGCAAAATTTGATCTTTATTTTTATCTTTTCCATGAGTCACATAAACATTTTTGTATTTGTTTATCCAATACCCTTGTGCTTGTTCTAGCGATAAATAATCTATATTTTCACTTTCATTTACCAAAGGATAAATGATGATTACTTGATGATTTTTAGCTAGTTCATCATCGATTTTTTTAAGCAAATATTTAAAATCTTTATCTTGTATGCAAAAAGTTTTAATGTCTTTTTTAAAAGGCATTTGTTTAATAAAACTAAAATTTACAAGCTCACTTTGTATCATAGAAAGTGTTCTTGGTATAGGTGTAGCAGAAAATTGCACGATATGCGGAGCATATTGAGAGTTTTTACTAAGCTCACTTATTTTTTGTCTTTGATTAGAGCCAAAGCGATGTTGCTCATCTATCATCACTAAAACTGCTTCAAATTCTTCTTGATGAATGAGCGCATGTGTACCTATGATAAAATGGGCTTGTTCTTTTAATTTTGCTAAATCTTTATCTTTTTTACCACCCTTTAAAAGCAATACATTAACAAAATCAGGCAAAAGTCTTTTTGCTTCATGATAAATTTGCTCTGCTAATATACTAGTTGGAGCCATTAAAATAGCCTTTTTAGGATATACTAGCAAACTTGCAGCAAGTATGACCAAAGTCTTACCACAACCCACATCACCCATCACCACACGCCTTTTAGCGACTTTATTTTGCAAATCTTTTTTAATATCTTCTATTGCTAAAAGCTGATCATTTGTAGGGTTAAATTCTAAACCCTTGAGCCAAGAGCTTATATCAAAAAGTTCTATTTTATAAGCATTTTGTGATATTTTTTTACCCTTTAAACGCCTTAAATGATTAAAAATTTCTATATATTTTAAATCTTTAACTATGGCGTTAAAATTTTCATAAAGAATTAAATCATCATAATTGTGTAAATTCAAAAGTAAATTGATATATTTTTGTTCTAAATTTAGCGCTTTTAAGTTAGCTTCATTGACATATTTTAAAATAAGTTTTTTTATGCTTTCATCTTTAATAGAACTAATTTGGTATTTAGGGATTATTTGACCTATGTTTTTTACTATTTTTGGGTTTATAAACTGCCAAATTCCATTAAAAAAATTCATCTTTGCATGGATACAAACCAAAGCATTATGTTTAAAAATTTTAAAATGCCATTTATTAGGATGAAAAATTACTATATTTGCTTTTATACCCCATTCTAAACATTCACAAAGTATAAAAAGTTGGGAGTGATGATTTTGTGTGCTAATAATTTTTACATTTTGAGTGCAAAATGTATCTTTTGGAAACTTTGAAATTCTAAAATCATCAAATTTTTTAGGTAAAATCAAAGCCAAATCGATACAATTTTTAACCCCTAAAGCATGAAGTAGTTTTAAGTCCTTTTCTTCAACTTTCATTTTCTATGCTTGCAAAACTCACTTTGGTAATTTCACTATGTGCTTTGATGAAGTCATTTAATTCATCTAGATTAGTGTTTTTAATCTTTTGCATTTCTTCTTTTAAATTTCCAAGTTTTAAACCATGCAAATATTCATTTAGCATTATATCTAGTCTTTTAGCCAAGTTTTCATACCTTAAAGGCATAGATCCTACTAAAAATTGTTTAGCTAGTTGAAATTCTTTTTCATTGACTCCATTTTGGACAAAGTTTTCAAAAACTTCCTTAACTAAAGCTTTAGCCTCATTAGAACTTTCATTTTTAGTTTGCAAATACCCAAAAACTCTACTATAATTTAAATTTACATCAAGCATAGCATATGCTGAATACGCCAAGCCTCTTTTTACACGCACTTCTTCCATCAAACGCGAACCAAAACCACCTTGACCTAAAATAAACAAAGCAAGTTTAGCTAAATACATTTTCTCATCATTAATTTGTATATTAAATGGAGAGCAAAAATATATATAAGCTTGCTCGGTGCTTTTTTGCTCACTTACTTCTATACTCTCATCAACGAGCTTGTAGCTTTTGTTTTGATTTGAGATATTTCTTTTTAGAATTTGGCAAATTTTTTCTACTTTAATCTTTACTTCATCTTCTTTAATATCTCCACCAAAAACAAATAAAGCATTATCAAGTACTAAATTTTCACTCATAAAATCTTGTAATTCTTTTAAACTAATCTTTTCTATGCTTTCTTTAGTCCCATCAAGACCACTAGCAAAAATTTCATCTTTAAAAACATTCTTATTCAAAAGTCTTTTTGCTTGATAATCATAATCAGTATTTAAACTTGCAAGTTCACCCAAAGCTAAAGTTTTTAATCTTTGTAAGATTTTTTCTTCAAAACGCACATTTAAAAACAATTCTTGTAATTTTTCTAAAGCAAAATCAAAATGTTCTTTCAAGCATTTAATACTAATTTGAAAATGTTCAAAACTAGCCTTAGCATAAAGCTCTATAGCACGGTATTCTAAGCTTTTAAAAAACTCATCATTACTTCCTTCATTTAAAAGCCTAGCAAGCATACTTGCACAACCTCTATTGTGTTTTTCTGCTATTTTTCCACTATTTTTAAAAATGAGCTTAAAAAATACTACAGGAAGCTCATTTTCATACTCATATATTATGTCTATTTTAGTTTCATTAAAGTCTAAATTTAGCATTAAAACCTTTCTAAAATATTATAAGCTGTATCGCGTTTGGCAGGTAATTCCCCTATATCTTTAATAAGTTCTATCATTTGTTCTTGATTCATTCTATATTTTGCACCAGCTGCGGCTACAACATTTTCTTCCATCATAGTTGAACCTAAATCATTTGCACCAAATTTTAAAGCAAGTTGGCCTATTAAAGAGCCTTGCGTTACCCATGAACTTTGTAAATTTTTAAAATTATCCAAATATAATCTTGCCAAAGCTAGCAATCTTAAATACCTATTAGAGCTTTGCTTGATGATTTCAGGGTGTTTTTTGATCAAAGGAGTATTTTCACTTTGAAACGACCATAAAATAAAAGCTCTAAAGCCATTTGTTTTATCTTGTAAATTTCTTAAATGATCAAAATGTTCGATGATTTCCTCATCATTTTCAACCGTACCAAACATCATTGTAGCAGTACTTTTCATACCTATATTATGCGCACTCTCATGCACCCTAAGCCAAGTAGCTGTGTCACATTTGTGTGGTGCTATAATATCTCTCACCCTATCGCTTAATACTTCAGCACCCGCTCCAGGTATAGAAAAAAGTCCTTTGACTTGTAATCTTTTTAAAACCTCTTCTATAGAAATTTTAGAAACTCTTGCTATATAAGCTATCTCTACTGCTGAAAAACCATGCACGGTAATCGTTGGATAATTAGTTTTTATATAAGAAAGCAAATCTTCATACCATTCTATTTTAAGTTTTGGATGTACCCCGCCTTGAAATAAAATTTGCGTTCCACCTATGGCTTGTAATTCTTCTATTTTTTGCCCTATTTCTTCATATTTTAAAATATAAGAATCATCATCTTTTTCTTTTCTACAAAAAGCACAAAAATCACAATCAATACAGCAAATATTTGTATAATTTATATTTCTATCTACCACAAAAGTAGTTATTTTTTCAGGATGAAGCTCTAATTTTCTCTCATAAGCCATTGCACCTAGTTCATATAAAGGTGCATTTTGGAGCAAATTTAACGCTTCTTTTTTACTTAATCTACTCATTCTTAAACCTTTTTTGTAAAAAGGATTATTATAACATTTAAATGTAAAATAATCTTAAAGACGATATAATCAAGCCCTTTAATTTCATATATTCATAGGATACTCATGACTTATAGGTCTTTACTTAAAAATAATAAAACTTTTCGCCTTTTAGCAATAGTACAATTTATAAGTTATTTTGGTGCGTGGTTTTCTCAAGTAGGTGTTTTTACCCTTTTAACTAAAGAACTCGGTGCACCTGCTAATATCATAGGTTTTTCAGCTATTTTTGTTTTTTTACCTTCTATTATACTTGCACCTATAAATGGGGTTATAGTAGATAGATTTAAACCTAAGAATTTATTACTCACAATGATTAGTATTGAAATGATTTCTATTTTTATGTTAATTTTTGTAAATTCTTTAGCCATGCTTTGGTTGTTATACTTTTTAACCTTTGTTCGTATGGCGGTTGCAAGTATGTATTTTCAAACAGAAATGTCAGTTTTACCTAAAATTTTAACCCCACAAGAATTAAAACTAGGCAATGAGCTTCATAGTATCATATGGGCTGTATCATATGCTTTGGGTATGGGTGCAGCAGGGCTTTTTATAGATCTTTTTGGAGTAAAGCCAGCCTTTATAGCTGATACTTTAATGCTATTTTGTGCTATGCTTATACTCAAAACTTTGATTTTACCTAATGAAAAAAATACCACACAAAATAATCTTTTTATATTAATCAAAGAAGGCTTAGTTTATGTATTTAATAATAAAAAAATCATTCATTTGATTTTACTTCATGGGGTTGTAGGGATAACTGCTTATGATGTTTTAATCACTCTTTTAGCAGAATATGAATACGCAAAAGTTATTTCTATACCTCTAGCCATAGGGCTTTCTAATGCTATAAGAGCCATATCTTTACTTATAGGCCCTTATGTGCTTAGTCCTTATATTAATAAAAACACTTTGGTATATTTATACTTAGCGCAAGGTGTAGGTATAATGCTTTGGGCTTGCTTGCAATTTAACTTTTATCTTGCTTTTGTAGGCTTGGTAATGGCTGGTTTTTGCACTTCATCTTTATGGAGCTATACCTATACACTTTTGCAAAATGATTGCGACAAAAGATACTATGGCAGAGTGATTGCCTACAATGATATGGTATATTTAACCTTTAGTGCAATTATTGCTTTTTCAACAGGATATTTATTTGAATTTTATGGAATAAAACTAAGTCATTTTACTTTTGGCTTGGGAGTATGTTTTATCTTTGCAGCAATTTATTGGTGGTGGTTTAATAAAAAATATAATTAATCCACCTTAGAATAATAAACTCCACCTGCTGAAAAGTTTTTTTCAAAATAAGCTGTTTCAGGCACAAGATCTGACTTTCCTGGGTAAATTCTACCTTCTTTATTCAATATCCTATAAAAACGCTCCATAAGTCTTATTTTAAAATCTTGATCAAAATATATCATCATATTTCTTGAAAAAATCACATCAAATTTTCCAAATTTAAATAAAGAATCATCAAAGACATTACAAAGATCAAAACGGCATCTGCAAGCTAGGGTTTCTTTTTTAAGATGATACATTCTATCTTTTACATCAAAATAACGCGTTTTTTGCATAGTGTTTAATCTAGATACTGAACGCTCTGAATAAATCATTTCATTGCATTTATCTATCATTTTTTTATTAATATCTATACCAACTATATTCATACCTTTAACAAAATTCTCACTTGCTAAAATAGCTAAAGAATGCACTTCTTCGCCGCTTGAACATGGAGCACAAAGCACATTTACAGGGCGATCAAGAGATTTTATATAAAAAATCACATCTTTTAATTGCTCTAATTCTCTAAAAAAATAAGTCTCACAAACTGTAATAAAATCCATAGTTTCTTGTTTTAAATTTCTTTGAAACTGCACTTTTTCATTTAATTCACTAAGACTGCTCAAGCCTAATTCTTGTAAAAATTTAGGAAGTTTTATAGATAAAATATCTTTTTTAGTATTAAGGTTATTTCCACTTATTTGCTCTACGATTTTTACAAAATCATTCATTTCATTTTCTGTAATCTTTATCATCTTTTTTTGTCCTACGATTTGATGAAATTTGTTATTTCTTTTTTGAGTTCTATTAAACTCATAGGTTTTAAATTTGGATTAGTATCTCTGGCTTTTTTTGGCATACCATATACTATAGAATCTGCCTCATTTTCGCACAAACACCTTACTCCTGCTTTATAAAGTTCAAACAAAGACTTAGCACCATCATCGCCCATTCCTGTCATAATTAAAGCTAAAATTTTATGATATTTGCAAAGATTAACAGCAGAATTAAATAGCACATCAATCCCTGGATTAAAACTACTAGTTTCATCTGTAGTATTTAATGTTAAGGTATTGTTGCCACTTAAAATCATATTTCTTTGACAAATATAAATTTTATTTTTCAAAACTTCCTTATCACTTGGTATAATCACCTCGCTTAATGCTTCTTTGTTAAATTGATTTACAAAAGAAGGAATAAACGCAGGATTCATATGCTGAGCAATCACTACTGCACAATCTTTCAATTCTACATCATTTAGTAAAAACTTTAGTTGGCTTGGGCCACCTGTTGAAGAACCAATTAGTATAAGCTTCATTTTTTACCTTAAATAATTATTGTTATTATATCAAATAAATATTTGAAAACATAAAAAAATAATTATATATAAGAAAGAAAAATTTTAATTAAATATGATAAAATTAATACTTTAAAATTTCAAAAATGATAAAGTGAATGTTAAATGTTAAGAGAAAAAATTTATATTGCAAGTGATCATGCTGGTTTTATTTTAAAGCAAGAAATTACTAAATTTTTACAAGAAAAAAATATTACTTTTGAAGACTTAGGTCCTTTTAGTGAGGATCGTTGTGATTATCCTGATTATGCACATTTATTAAGCTCTAAAATAAATGAAAAAAGTTTTGGAATTTTAGTATGCGGATCAGGAATTGGTATGAGTATAGCAGCAAATCGTCATAAAAATATACGCTGTGCTTTGTGTAATGAATCTTTAAGTGCTAAACTTTCAAGAGAACATAATGATGCAAATGTTTTAGCACTAGGAGCTAGATTAATAGGGGTTGATATGGCTTTTGAAATTATCTCAAATTTTATCAACACTTCTTTTAGCGGCGGAAGACATTGCACAAGAATTAGTAAAATAGAGGAAAGATTATGATCTTAAGTTGGCTTGTATTAACTGTATTAATTTGTATTAGTATTTATATGACTATTATGCTACTTTATTATAAAACCCTGCTTCATAAAGAAAAAGTGGCAAAAGAATTTATAAAAAACAACCTTGATGATACTGAAATTGTTATTAGAAAACTACAAGTACAACTTCAAAGAAGTTTGGGTAATATTGATATTTTAACTGAAGAATTAAACAAAAGTAAAGCAGACTTAACCTCTCTTAGAACAAGAAATTCACAATATCGTATTGAAAATGAAAAACTAAGACAAAGAATCAAAGAATTAGAAGCAAAAATAGAGGCATTATTATGATAAAAGAGCAAGATAAAAAATATTTACTAGATAGCATTAGAGCTATTAAGGACTTTCCAAAAGAAGGGATTGTTTTTAGAGATATTACTACTTTATTAAACAACAAAGAAGCATTTGCGTTTTTAATGGATCATTTAGTTGAAAAATATCAAAACGCAAAGCTTGATTATATCGTTGGTATAGAAAGTAGAGGTTTTATTTTTGGAGCTGCCTTGAGCGCTAGATTAAGACTTCCTTTTGTACCCATAAGAAAACCTGGAAAGCTACCTTCAAAATGCTTACAAGAATCTTATAGTTTAGAATATGGCAGTGATACTATAGAAATTCATATCGATGCTTTTAATAATCAAAAAGCAAATGTTTTACTTATAGATGATCTTATCGCTACAGGTGGCACAGCTATCGCTGCTGTGAAACTTATAGAAAAACTCAATGCAAAATGTGTTGAAGCTTGTTTTTTACTAGAGTTAAAAGATCTAGATGGTGCTAAAGAATTAGCTAAATTAACTTCTGTTTATAGTGTTTTAGAGGTATAAAATGGAAGAATTTTTAAAACAACTTTTGTATGATTATAAAAATTGGGCTTATATTATTGTGTTTTTATGGTGCATACTTGAAGGAGAACTTGCACTTATTTTAGCAGGTATTTTTGCACACGAAGGCCATGTAAATTTAGGACTTATTATTTTTATAGCAGGCTTGGGTGGCTTTGTAGGCGATCAAATATACTTTTATATAGGAAGATATAACAAAAAATACATTCAGAAAAAACTTCGCACCCAAAGGCGTAAATTTGCCATAGCACACTTACTTTTACAGCGTTTTGGCTGGCCTATTATCTTCATACAAAGATATATGTATGGTTTTAGAACTATTATACCTATGAGTATAGGATTAACTCGCTATAGTGCTAAAAAATTTGCGTTTATTAATCTTATTAGTGCGTGGGCTTGGGCTGCTATAACTATTTTACTTGCATGGTTTTTTGGAAAAGAAATTTGGCTTGCAGTAGAATGGGCTGGAAATCATTGGTATTTTGCAGTGCCAATTATTGCTGGCTTTTTATTAGCTTTATTTTTAGGAATGAAACAAATAGAAAAATCAATACTTACAAAAAGGACTCGCAAATGACTTTTAATTTTATAGAAGAAAATATCGGCTCTATAAATGCTGATTTTGAAATCATTTTAATACAAGATAAAAAAATAGAAAAATACACTCAAAGTCAAGAACTTTTCAAGCTTTCAAGCTATAAAGGTGAAGGAATTTGCATAGATATGCAAAATAAAATTCTTTACAGTGAACTTAAAAGCTTAGAATATGAAGATATAAGGCTTGCTTTTGCAAATGCATACAAAGCTTTAAAAAAACTTGAAATTCAAAGCGTAAAAACAAAAAGTGTTATAGGGAAATGTGTAGTAAATAGCTTTAATGCTATGATTCAAGGATTTACTTTTGGTGCTTATGAATTTAATAAATACAAAAAAGAAAAAGCACCAAACAAGTTAGAGAATATCTTCATTGCAAAAGATGAAATTAATGATAAAACATACAACCTAGAAGAAGCTTGCATAGGTATAAACTATGGTCAAATTTTTTCAAATGCTTGTGATTTTGCAAAAAATATCGTTAATGAAATCCCACAAATTTACACTCCTGCCAAAATGGCCGAAGATGCGCTTGAACTGAGCCAAAATAATTCTAATATTTCATGTAAAATTTATGAAAGCGATTTCTTAGAGCAAGAAAAAATGCAAGCATTTTTAGCAGTAAATCGTGCTTCAATTCATCCCCCAAAACTCATTCATCTTTCTTATAAACCACAAAATCCAAAAATGAAAGTAGTGTTTGTAGGTAAAGGGCTAACTTATGATAGTGGTGGACTTAGTTTAAAACCTGCTGATTACATGCTAACGATGAAATCAGATAAAAGCGGTGGTGCGGCTGCAATGGCTATTATTAAAGGTGCAAGCGAGTTAAACCTTGATATAGAAGTTCATTCTATCATCGGCGCAACTGAAAACATGATAGGTGGAAATGCTTACAAGCCTGATGATGTGCTTATTTCAAGAGAAGGTGTGAGTATAGAGGTTAGAAATACCGACGCAGAAGGAAGATTAGTTTTAGCAGATTGTCTTTCGCTTGCTCAAGATCTAAAACCTGATTTATTAATAGATCTTGCTACTTTAACTGGAGCTTGCGTAGTAGGACTTGGAGAATACACAAGTGCCATCATGGGAAATAATGAAGATTTGCAAAATGAATTTTATAAAATAAGTAAAAAAAGTGGAGATTTAGCTACTATTTTACATTTTAATCCGCACTTAAAAGAGCTTATAAAATCAAACATAGCAGATGTTAGCAATACCTCTTCAAGTCGTTATGGTGGAGCCATTACTGCGGGATTATTTTTAAATTCTTTCATTAGAGAAGAATACAAAGACAAATGGCTACATTTAGACATTGCAGGACCAGCTTATTTAGAAAAGACTTGGGGTTATCATAATTTTGGTGCAACCGGAGCAGGTGTTAGAATGTGCCTTTCATATTTACTTTATCTTTCAAGGAAACAAAAATGAGTTTATCAGTTGGTATAGTAGGACTTCCAAATGTTGGAAAATCTACCACTTTTAACGCTCTAACAAGAGCACAAAATGCTGAAAGTGCAAACTATCCATTTTGCACCATAGAACCAAACAAAGCAGTGGTACCTGTGCCTGATCATCGCTTAAAAGAACTAGCAAAAATTGTTAATCCACAAAAAATTATACGCTCAAATATAGAATTTGTTGATATAGCAGGCTTAGTAGCAGGAGCTAGCAAAGGTGAGGGTTTGGGTAATAAATTTTTATCTAATATACGCGAAACAGAGATGATTTTACATATTGTGCGTTGTTTTGATGATGAAAATATCACCCATGTTGCGGGCAGTGTTGATCCTGTGCGTGATGTGCAAATCATAGAAACAGAACTTATACTAGCAGATATAGAACAACTTAGCAAAAAAATAGAAAAACTCACTAAAGGTGCAAAGGCCAATGAAAAAGGTGCAAAAGAAACCTTGGCATTAGCTAATGAACTTTTAGAGCATTTAAATCAAAATAACAGTGCAAGTTCTTTTGCTAATAAAAATGAAGTCTATCATGCTCTTATAAAAGAACTAAGATTGCTTTCAGCTAAAGAAGTGATATATGGAGCAAATGTAGATGAGAATTCGCTTTTAGAAGATAATGAATTTGTAAAAGATCTTAAAGAATTTGCAGCAAAATCAGGTCATGAAGTAATCAAACTTTGCTCTAAAATAGAAGAAGAAATGATAGCTTTAAGCGATGAAGAAAATTATGAATTTTTAAAATCTTTAGGTATAGAAAGTAGCGGACTTGAAGTAGTAATACGCACAGCATTTTCAAAGCTAAACTTGATTAGCTATTTTACAGCAGGTCAAGTAGAAGTTAGATCATGGACTATACAAAGAGGTTGGAAAGCACCAAAAGCAGCAAGCGTGATCCATAATGACTTTGAAAAAGGTTTTATCAAAGCTGAAGTAATTTCTTATGAGGATTATATCGCTTGCAAAGGCGAAAGTGGTGCTAAAGAAGCAGGAAAACTACGCCTTGAAGGGAAAGATTATATCGTACAAGATGGCGATGTAATGCATTTTAGATTTAATGTTTAATTTCAATTGCAAGCTAAAACAGCTTGCAATTTC
>NZ_JANQDA010000025.1:0-16105 GCF_024723655.1 Campylobacter sp. RM5063
TACTTTTTTCATGCTTTATCCTTGATTTTCAACAATAGCTTTTTTTATACTTTTACACATAGCACTTAAGTCACATGTGTCGTTAAAAATTAAAATTTTATGATCTTTTTTTTCTAAAATATTTCCTTTGTATGTTTCAAAAAATTTAGAGTCATTTCTACAAAACATCCATATTTTAACATTTTTTGTTTTTTCGTTAACTTCAATATCAAAAGCTATTCTATTATTATCAAAAATAAAATCCAAAACAACTACTTTATTTTCAAAAATCCAAGCTTTATTAAAACCTTTTTCTTTTTCAAATTCTTTTTCTATTTTTTGACAAAAATCTTGTAAAATTTTAGAGTCATTTGAAAGTTCAAAAAATGTTTTAAAATCTTTAGACAAAAACAATAAAACAAGCAGTCTTTCTTTTTCGTAAATTTGCTTCAGCTCAAACATTTCCTTATGCAAGTTAAATAAATCAGATGCAAAACTAAAAATTCTAATCAAATTTTCATTATTTATTTTATCTTTCTTACAGACATCTCTTAAATGTTCCACACACCTTATTAAAAGTGCATTATAAAATTTAATTTTAAAATTAATCTCCCTATTACTGCAATAAAGACTCTGTATTGTATAAAAATATATATGAAATAGTTTTTCTAAAGTCATTTTTTTCTTGGATAGATGAGGTTCATCATGCAAACTCGCAAAATAATAATCTCTATCTGCCAAAATAGATATATTTTTAGCATAAAGCAAAGCTGTAGCACCAAATAACATATCTTCGCACACATTAACTGTAACATCAAATAAAATATTATTTTCTCTTAGCATCTTAGTTTTAAACATTTTAAAAATTCTTAAAGTTCTCATTAAATGATTTTTTTCTATATCTGCTTTATCAACAATAGGATGCTTGAAAGGTCTTTTTGTAACAGTCCTTGCGTTTAACTCCATTTTAAAATAAACAATATCACTATCATTTTTTAACGCTATATTAATACCGTTTTCTAAAAGTTTAGAATCTATATAATCATCTGAGTCTAAAAAAAACACATACTTTCCTAAACTCGCTTTTATACCCTCATTTCTTGGTGTACTAGCATTACCAGAGGGAACTTCTCTTTTGATAATCCTATAATTAATGTTTTTATTTATCAACCCTTCTATTGCCTCAATACTTCTGTCTATTGAAGCATCATCCACAAAAATTACTTCCCACCTAGACTTATCCAATGTTTGAGTATTAATAGAATTTATACATGATTGGATTAAATTCTCTCTATTATACACGGGTACAATTATACTTACATCATATTTTATTTCCATAACTTTCCTTACTCACAAAATCAACCAACCAATCTACTCTTTTATTTTTTGGCATAATTTTTAGCTCATCAAAAGAATATCCTATATAAAAGTTTTTTATTTGTTTTAATCCTTCAAAATTTTCAACTTTAACCGCATCTGATTGTATAGCGATTTTAGCATAATAATCTTTTAATATTTGCCTATCAACTATAGCATTTTTTGTTTTATTAACAAAAATAAATGTTGGTATATACTCATTCAAAAGCTGTATTTCCATAGCCGATACATCAACAAAAGCTTGATATATAGGATAAATATCTTTACTAGATCTTTTTTTAAAAAAATTATTTAAAAAACTATTCTTATGGTTATATATTCCTATGCTTTCCACTCCTAAATTATGAGATTTTAAAAATTTTATACCTTGATTTAAATATTTTTTGTATTTTTTATCTCTATGACCTGTATTAGGATGCGCCTGAATGATAATTTTTTTAATACCACTTTCTTGTGCATATTTTTGTATTCTTTTAAAAGCATACAAATCTTCACTTAAACTGCTATATTGCTCTGTTTTAACACCACCTTCCCATGTAGGAGCATAAAGGATATAAGCATTTTTTTTGTCATTTGTTTTTTTAAAAACACTTTTACCAATAAAAGTATCACCCATTTTTATAAGCCTACAATTATCCACATCATGCTTTGTAAAAATTCCATATTCTAGATACCTATTTATGCCAGCATCACCAGCGCATACTATATAATCATAAATCCTTATAATAGGTTTAATACTTGCAAGCTTATTACTTTCTCCATGTGTGATAAATATATGCTTAGCATTTCTATATGTTAGAATTCTACAATTTGACTGAGCATTAAATAAATAAAAAATCACTTTATAAGAACTCATGTCAAGCTTATTTACACTAAAAAAATATTCGTGATTTATTTTATATTTCTTTAATTGTCTTTTATAATACAAAAAAGATTCTTTGTAATATTTAAATACTACCTTTGTATTATTACAATCAAAAACACCTTCGATAAAATAGTTTATTAGTTGATTTATAGCACCCTTTATTTTATTATCTAAATATATTACTCTCACAAATCCACTCTCAAAATTTCTTTTTGAAATTTTTCATCAATAATATATTTTTTACCTAAATAATAATTTATATATTCATCCGGAATTTCCTCATAAGTGTTATTTATAAAATAATCTTGCAATTCTTCAAATAAAGAAAATAAAAATATTTTTTCTAATGGAAAATCTTTATTTCTCAAAAACATATCAGTAGAGAAATTATATGAACGGTATATACAAATAGGGATATTATTGATGATAAACTTTTCATTATATGAATTTAAATCACATAAAATAAAACTACTTTCTTTTAACAACTCATCAGAAAAAACCGTATAAATAAAACACTCGATATTATTTCTTAAGAGTACTTCTTTTAATTGCAATGCAATATTATTAGAAAATTTATTATTTTTTTTATCCAACATAGAAAATACAAATTTAATTTTCATATTTTTTTCAATCGAATAGTTTATCAGCAGTTGAATACTATCAATTACCACATTGTCAACAACAGAAAAAACACATAAAATAGAATCTTTTTGCTTGTTATTTAACACATTCTTTAATTGAGGCTTTCCTATTTTTAAAATTTTTATATTTATATCCTCAATACTACATTTTATCTTATCAATAATACTTTGAGATTGTAACCATAGCTCATCATAAGCTTTTAACACTTTTGTAGTTTGCATATCTCTATTATAATTTTCATTTCCAATAAATATATGCTTATACTCATTAAATCTTAACAAGTGAATATTATTAGAAGAATTAGACATATAAAAAATTGCTTTTAAATTAACAAATTTATTTAAAACACCTTCTGCTTCAAGAGAATCTTGAGCAAAAAAAACACTGATAGTGCGATATTCATTTTTTATTGTTTTATATAAATTTTTATTACGAACTAAAATACCAAATTTTATCTCTGATTTAAAAAATTCTGGTAACCAATATAAAAGGTGTTCATAACCTATTTTAAAATTTTCTCCCGTATGAATGAGTATTGTTATACCTGCAAACTTGTTATTTTTAAACACTACTATCCTCACTTATTTTTTGCAATTGCTTAATAAAAGTTTCTTTTAACGTATCTTCTGTATTGATTATATATTTTTGAGCTTTTAATCTATTTTGCCAAAGAAAATCATCACCGCTAATAACCCTACAAACTAACTTACTTAATTCTTCAGGTGAAGAAAAAATATAACAATATTCCTCATAAGACATATTACTTTTTGCTATTTTTATATTTTTATCCTTAGGTATATATAAAAATATAGGAGCATTAACAGCTAAACACTCAGAAACAACAGCAGAAATATCACAAACAAACATATTTGATTTTATAATGTATTTATGCAATGAATCATATTTTGAGATTACTCTTATTTCTTTTTCTTTACTTAGCAAATGCTCTAAATTCAAAAATCTTTTTTCCTTTTTTCCTGAAAATGGATGAAGTTTAATAGAAATATTTATCTTTTGAAAGTTAGAATTATTTTGTAGTTTGTTTATATTTTGCAAAGCCATATCCAAAGAAGAGTAATCTTGCTCTTTATAAGTTCCTTCCCAAGTAGGTAAATAGAGTAAATTAATCCTTCCTTCAAATCTATCTCTCCAGTCTAATTTACTTTTTTTTAAAACATCTAACAAATTAGGTCTTCCTATCTTTAAATGTTTTAAACCATTGAGATTAAAACCAGCATTTAGCATTCTATCTATATGAGCCTCTCCTGCAACCCAATTTTCATCATAAACTCTAAAAAATTTATGCGCACTTGAACTTTTGTCACTATCCCCATGTCCTATAAATATATGTTTTATATGTGTTTGATAAAATAAATGAAAATTATTTCCAGTGTTTGAAGGATAAAAACAAGTTTTAATAGAAGAAAATGTATTAAAAAAAACATCCACCTCTTTTTTATCTTTTAAATAAACCACACTCGCCTCAGGATATCTATCTTGAATTAGCTTTAATGCCTCAAGACATCTTGCAATAATAATAAAATTAACCTCTGATTTTTTAAAATACAAATACCACATACTAATATGAGAAAGCGCATTTTCTCCTTGCTCTCCTGTATGTAAAACTATAGGATATCTACATAAAACATTTGGAAGATTTTCTTCTATATCATATTTTTTTCTTATTAAATTTAAGATCATATCTTTAAAAAATAACTTAGGGTTGTTTAATAATTTTGAAATTTTACTCATTATTTCTCCAAAACTACATCAACAATTTGTCCAGTAAAATCTGATAACAATGTATTAATCGCAACATAAGCAACATCCATAGACTTTAGCAATGTGTCTGGATCTTCTTTTCCAAAATTTGAAACACGCATAGGCGTTAAAGTTCTTTGCGGATTAATACAATTAATTTTAACTTTATTTCTTATCATAAATTCCTCCGCTAAAGCTTGTGTCAAATTAACAACAGCAGCTTTTGACGAACTATATAAAGAATAACCCGAACGACCTCTTGTATAGGAACTTGATGTAAAATTTAAAAGCTGACCTGAAGTTTTTTCTAAAAATGGTAATGATAGCTTAGCAACATTTATCGCGCCAATGTAATTAATATTAACAATTTCTAAAATTTTGCTATATTCAACAGCTTCCAATGGCTGATGAATTAAAATTGAAGCAGTATTAACAACAAAATCTATTTTACCATATTTTTGAGCAACATATTTTAAATCCCTTTCTACATCAGAAATTGATGCAACATTTGTATTAGTACTACTTCTACTAAAAGATTCTACATTAGCCCCATATTGTCTAGCAATACTTGCTATATCAAATCCAATTCCATACGAACCACCAAAAACAACTATTGTTTTATTTTGAAGATTTTGATTATAATATTCATAGCTATATTGATCATTATTAGATATATTGTTAAATTGAAATATTTTATCAGCCATTGCTAAATCTTGCATATGAGTAATTTTTATATTTTTTAATTCGCCAGAAACTACATATATTTTTTCATCTGGAAGATATTTTTTTACTATACCACAGTCATCAGTTGGAGTAAATTCTCTATCTTTATTAGCTAACTCATATGCTTTTTTTATTGTTTCAAGTTTGAATGCTTGTGGTGTTTGTCCTTGCATCATAAATTTTCTAGGAGGAATATTTTTAATATTATTATCACATACTTCGATAATTGTATCTGTAGCTGATATTGCCACATCAATAGCATTATATTGCTGCAAAGCTTCAACAACATTATCGATAATCTTATTACTTACAAAAGGTCTAACCGCATCATGAAAAATAAGATTAACACTCTCATTATCATATGCTGAAATTGCATTAAATGATGAGTCTTTTCTTTCTTCTCCGCCATTAATCACTTTTTTTACTTTATAATATTGATTTTTCAGAATCAATTCATTAATTTTATCCTTAAAGTCACTTTTGATAACAATACAAATTTCGTCTATATAACGATGTTTTTCGAAAGTTTCTATTGTGTGTTCAATAATTGTTTTTCCTGCTAATTTTGCAAATTGTTTAGGAAAATTTAAGCCAAATCTACTACCACTTCCTCCAGCAAGAATTATCGCTATATTTTTTCTCATAATATTCCCTTTTTGTAATTTCCAAATTAAACATTACCTATCGCATAAAGTTGTATAATACCTACTATTTTTTCATCTTGAGTGACAACTATTTCTTTTATTTTATGTTTTAACATAAGCTCTTCTGCTTCACTTGCCATAGCACTTGCTTCTATAGTTTTAGGTTTTTCACTCATGATTTCTTTAGCTTTAAAATCAAATCTTGGCTTACCGTTTGCCCTTAAAGCTCTTCTTAAGTCCCCATCTGTGATGATTCCAACTAGCTTTTCATTTTCAAGTACTATACAAAGTCCTAACTTACCACTAGTCATCACATCAACCAACTCATTAAACTCACTCTCAGGGCTTACTATAGGCAAATTATTTGACACCATCAAATCACTCACTCTGGTTAAAAGCTTTCTACCTAAACTTCCTCCTGGATGAAATAAAGCAAAATCATCGGGCTTAAATTTCCTCGCTCTCATCAAAGCTACTGCTATAGCATCACCCATCGCTAAAGTAGCGGTAGTAGAAGAAGTTGGAGCAAGCTGAAGTGGGCAAGCTTCTTTTTTTACTGCTATGTTTATAAAAATATCAGCTTGCTTAGCTAAAGTGGAATTTTGATTTCCTGCCATAACAATCAAAGGAATTTTTCTTTTTTTAATCACTGGTATGAGTTTTAAAACCTCTTCAGTTTCTCCTGAATTTGAAATAGCCAAAAGCACATCTTCACTTGTAAGCATACCAAGATCTCCATGTAATGCTTCACCCGGATGCATAAAAAAACTTGGAGTACCTGTGCTAGCCAAGGTTGCAGCTATCTTAGCTCCTATATGGCCTGACTTACCCATACCACTTACTACACATCTACCTTTGATAGATAAAATCAGCTCAATGGTTTTATTAAAATCTTCATCTAAATTATCACATAAATCTAAAATCGTTTTTGACTCTATCTCAAAAACTTCTTTGGCTATTTTAATCGCATCTATTTGGCTCATCTAAATTCCTACATTTTCAATACTACATTAGTTGCAATAGCTATTTGATATAAAATTTGTGTTAGCATGCTAAAAATTTGGAGATTTTGACTATCTACTTTTGGTAAAACTAAAATAGAATCTCCCGCTTTGATATCTGCTGAACTTCTACCACTGTATTTAGTTGCTTTACCATTAGCATTGATTACTAAAACTCTTGATACATCTGCTCTATCACTAAAACCACCTGCTAGGTTGATATAATATCTTAATTTTTCTTTATCCATATACACAAACGCACCTGGTATAGAAACTTCACCTTGAACTAAAACAAGATTATTTTTACTAGGTACATTTACTACATCACCTTCTTCTAATACTATAGAATTATACGCTTTGACATTGTCTATAACGATTTGTCCTTTTGGTTGAGCTTGTTTTGCACGCGCAATAAATTCTAAAATTGTTTTAGCTTGAGTAGCTCTAATACTAGCTTGCTCAGCATTAACCGAAGAGCTTGTTAGAGCTAGTGTTTCAAGCTCTTTAAGTTGGGCTTCAATAAGTTGTTTTTGGGTAGCTGCTACACTTTTTCTAAAAACCTGTAAAGCGTTAATGTTTGATTGATCATTAACTATAATCATTTTAGCAAGTTCAGCCAAGGTTGTGCCTTTTTTTATCACTACTGAGTGCAAACCACTATGCTCACCTTCTATACTAATACTAATATTTTGCGCAGTATAATCAGGTCTAAACTCTATCTCATCACCATTATATAACTTCACACCTAAAAACTGCCTTTTGCTGTAAGCATCCACATGTAATTTATGATCATCTCTATAGCTTTTTACCACAGCATTAGTTACTATAGGCTTAGCACCTGCAACTCTAGCTATATCTTCTAAATTTAAAATATCATTACTTAACTCAAATCTAAAGGGCTTTTGCACATCTCCTTCAACAAAAACATACTTTTGCACACTACCCACTAAAATCACATCACCCATTCTAAAAGGAAAAAGATCAAGCTGACCCTTAAGTAAAAAATCATACAAGTCTACTTTTTTAATAACTTTATTATCTCTTAAAATTTGAATATCTCTAAAACTACCATATTCTAAATTAATTCCACTTGCTTTATCTAAATACTGTATAATAGAATCTGAACTTAATCCTTGATAAAGGCCTGGTTGATTCACATTTCCTGTAACAAAAACTGATACATTTTGATAAATATCCATATCTGCATATACATAGACATTGCTTTTATAAATTTTATTAATAGCTTTTGTAATAACTTGTACCAAAGCACTATTTTTCACACCCAAAAGATTAATAGCACCTACTTTTGGTATGAAAATATTTCCTTGAGAATCTACTGTTAAGGTTTGTATAAACTCTACTGCGCCCCAAATTTTTACATTAATCCTATCGCCTACTGCTAGTTTATAATCAGGATTATAAACATGTTGGGTAAATTTAGTAAAGTTTCCATTAAACAAATGTGCACCAAAAACTTTAACATTTATAATTGCTGTTTTATTTAAATCACTTTGTAAAAATTCTTTATCTTGAATTTGCTTTATACTATCTGCTTGTGTTTTTGCGATTTGAGAAACATCTACCGCAGAAAATAAAAATAAAGGTAAAAGTAAAAATAAAATTATCTTTCTCATTAGTATCTATGCTCCTCTATAATCATTTTAATAAATTTAACAATTCCATAAATCAAAGATAAAATCATAAAAGCTGTGAGTACATTATACAAAGCTTCTGGATATTTAGCACTTTGAGGTAAGCTTGGACTTTGCACTATAACCACCTGCTTTATCTTTCTTAAAGCTTCTATCCTAGCACTCTCATATGCTTTTAATGCAGCTGTGTAAGCACTTTCTGCAAAACCTGCCTCTATGGTTAGATCTTGGAATTTAGCTGCAAGATCGTTGAGTTTTTGAGAGGATTTTGGGGATGAAACTTTGGATTTTTCTTTTTGAAGTTGTTTTTTTAAAGCTGTGATTTCACTTTTTATAGTAACAATTTGTGGTGCATTATCATTTATATAACTTTGCATCATTAGAAGCTTAGCTTCTTTGGCTGCTATTTTTGATTCAAGTTCAGCTATGAGTTTTAGAGTACTTTCTGCTTGTTTGAGCGGATCAAATACTCCATATTTATTTTGAAAAGCCAAAAGCTCATCTTTAGCCTTTTGATATCTTTTTTTAAACTGCAAAAGTTCTTCTTCAGCAAATCGCATTTGATCTCTTGCAGCTTTATGTGAAATTTCATTGATAAATTTTTCACTTTCTTTAACTATAGTTGAAGCTATCAAATGTGCACTTTTTGGGTCAAAACCTTCAACTTCTACACGCAAAAGTCCATTAGCTGAGTTTTCTTGAGTAATTTTAACACGGTTTTGATAATACTTTAAAAACTCTTCCTGATTAGCTGATGAAGAAATACTATAAAAAAAATCAAGTTTTTGTTTTTGATATAACTCACGAATTTGAACTTTTTCTTCTAAGATATTTAGCATATCTAAAGAATGAATATAAGATTTTAAATAATTAATATCCTCACTTGAAAAAGAATTATTAGTCAAAAATGCAGCAATTCCGGTAATAGCTCCGTTATCTCCTTTGATTGATTTTACACTTAAAACACTTTCACTCACATAGCGATTTGCTGCTATAAAAACATAATAGAATACAACAAATGCTGTCAAAATCAACACTATTTTAAAAGAATTAAATATTTCTAAATTTTTAAGTTTTTTTAATAAGTCATTTTGCATTTATTTTTCCTTGATATACCGCTATACCCTCATCTACATCATCATATATAGTAGCTTGTCCATCTTGCATGAATATAATTTTATCACACCATTGTTTAATTTCAGCTACATTATGCGAAACCATGATAACTTTTGACCTACTTAATTTTTCTTTATAGATTTTAGAGCTTTTTTCTCTAAATTTAGGATCTCCCACAGCACCTGCTTCATCAATTAAATAATAATCAAAATCAAAAGCCATACTTAAACCAAAAGATATCCTAGCACTCATTCCAGATGAATAAGTATTCATAGGCTCATCAAAAAATTTACCAAGCTCAGCAAAATCTTCCACAAATTTAATCTTTTCTTCTAAAGCTTTTCCTTTATAACCATATACTCTAGCCACAAAGCGTGCATTATCTCTTGCTGAAAGTCTGTGTTGAAATGCACCTGCCAAACCTAGAGGCCAAGATAATTTTTTATTAGTTATAATCTTACCTCTATCAGGAAGCAAGGAGCCGCTTAAAAGCTTCATTAAAGTAGATTTTCCAGCACCATTGCGTCCCATTAAACCTATACTGCAATTTTCAGGAAATTCAAAACTTAAGTTTTTAAAAACATAATGCCTTCCACCATTGCGTAAAGGAAAAGATTTTGTTAAATTAACTAATTTTATCATCGCACTGCTATCAACTTTTCTCTAGTAAAATAATAAAAAAACAATCCCAAAAACAAAATTACACTTAAACATGCAATAGGATAATAGTAATTATAATCATCAAGTAATGGATAATTTTGAAAAAAATTATATTTTAAAAGCTCCATAATATGTAAAAGTGGATTGTAATATAAAATGTCTAAAATAGGTTTTGGAACTATCCATATAGGAAATACAACCAATGATGTCCAATGCAAAACTTTTTTTAAATAACTTAAAGCCATTTTTAATGGTTCTGCAAAATGTCCTGCTATAGCAAAACACATTCCCATAGCAAAACCAAACATCACAAGCAAAAAAAGCGAAAACATCACTTCTAAAAAGTGTTTAGGTATAACTTGCATATGCAAAAACCATCCAGCTAAAAACATCACACAAATAAAAATAGTAAAATAAATGCAAAACTCAAGCATAGTCCTAGCAATAAAGACATGTATAGGTTTTACTGGCTTATAAGCAAATAAAGTTAGATTAGAACTAATGCCATTTAAAAGCTGATTAATAATACTTCTAAACATAAAAAAAGGTATAATCCCTACTGCTAAAAATAAAAAGATAGAAACACCCTCGGGCATGATTTGATGGTGAAACTCTCTAATAAGTGTGATTATAGAAGTAATCACTAAAATTACCATCATAGGCTCTCCGATTACCCAAAAATAGCCCAAATATTTATTAATACCAAATCTTGTCTTTAACTCTCTAAAAAAAAGAGCATGTATGACATTAAACATATTTTTAGCAAACCTTTTTAAATTTTCAAAATTTTTATATTATACTTTTTTATCTTATATAATATTTAACAAGGTTTAAAAATGAAAAGAAATTTCTTTAAAGAATTAGAAAAAATTTTATATCACAAAGATATTTTTAAAAAGATTGAATTATTTAATGAATTTTATGAAAATTTTAAATCTAATTTGTATGATTTTAATCATTCACATGAAGCGATCATTTATGAAAACTCACAAGTTAAAATCCTTCATCCTATGAAAATAAGGCGTCCAAAAGAAGCAAATAGTACTTTATCTTTAGCTAA
This sequence comes from Campylobacter sp. RM5063, assembly GCF_024723655.1. Classification (NCBI taxonomy): domain Bacteria; kingdom Pseudomonadati; phylum Campylobacterota; class Epsilonproteobacteria; order Campylobacterales; family Campylobacteraceae; genus Campylobacter; species Campylobacter sp. RM5063. The sequence continues at coordinate 11,481 of NZ_JANQDA010000025.1, forward strand.
AATATTACATTCAGTTGCACATATAGAATATAGTGCTATAAATTTGGCCTTAGATGCTAGTTATAGATTTAAAAATTTGCCATTGAAATTTTATCAAGATTGGCTTGAGGTAGCTGATGAGGAAATTAAGCATTTTTTACTTTTAGAAAAAACTTTAAATGAACTTGGTTTTAAATATGGAGATTTTCATGCTCATGATAATCTTGAAAAAGCCTTATTTTTAACCAAAGATAATCTTGCTCATAGAATGGGCATAGTGCATAGAGGACTTGAAGCAAAAGGACTTGATGCCAATCCTTTTGTCTTAGAAAAATTAAACACAACTAATCATCCTATAAAAAGTTTATTTAGTGAAATTTTCACCATTATATTAAATGATGAGATTAAACATGTAAATAAAGGAGATTTTTGGTGGAATTATGCAAAAAATGAAAATGACGATTACCTTGATCTTTGTGCCAAATATAAAGAATTTAATCTTTTAGGAAAAGTATATAACAAAACAGCTAGAATACAAGCAGGGTTTAACGAAAATGAACTTCAAAAATTAGATGATTTTTATAATAGAAAATAAAGATGGTGGTTAGAGGCAGAATCGAACTGCCGACACGCAGATTTTCAGTCTGCTGCTCTACCGACTGAGCTATCCAACCACTGAATTGAAGTTGTAATTATACAATAGTTTTTTTAAAAAAAGTTGAAATTTGCATAAAAATGCAAATCATTCAGCAAAAGCTCCAAATTTAAAGATTTTTTGCATTCTTAATGCAGCTAATTCGCGTTTATCGTATTGTTCTAACTCTTCTATAGCTTTTAAGACATAATCACTTAAATTTTTAATCGCGTTTTCTTTATCTCTATGAGCTCCACTCATTGGCTCTTCGATAACATCATCTATTAAACCTTGAGTTTTTAAATCATCAGCAGTTACTTTCATCGCCTTAGTAGCAGCTTCACTTTTTGATGGATCATTCCATAAAATAGCAGCACAACCCTCAGGTGAAATCACAGAAAAAACTGAATTTTTCATCATAGCAAGTTTATCAGCTACTCCTATAGCCAAAGCACCACCACTTCCACCTTCGCCTATAACTACTGCTATAGTGATTGTTTTAAGGGCGCTTAACTCATATAAATTTCTAGCTATAGCCTCACTTTGACCACGCTCTTCAGCACCCACTCCTGGGTAAGCACCCGGAGTATCCACTAAAAATAACACCGGTATGTCAAATTTTTCAGCCATTTTTGCTACTCTTAGAGCTTTTCTATAACCTTCAGGATGAGGCATACCAAAATTTCTATGAAGTTTATCTTTAGTACCTCTACCTTTTTGCTCACCTATAACAATAATTTTTTTCCCACCTATATAACCTACATAACACACAATAGCAGGATCATCTCTAAAAGCACGATCGCCATGAATTTCATAAGCATCACTTAGTATAGCTTGAATATAATCAAGCGCATAAGGACGATCAGGATGTCTTGCAAGCTGTAAGCGTTGGTAATCACTTAAATTTTTATAAACTTTTTGAGTTTCTTTTTCAAGGTTTTTTTCTAAAATTTTTACTGCTTCATCATCGCCTTTGATTTTAGCATTTGCTAAATCCTCATCAATTTGCTGAATATTTTTTTCAAAATCTAAATAAGAAGCCATATTAATCTACTTTTTTGAAGATCACACAACCATTTGTTCCACCGAAACCAAAAGAATTGCTCATTACAACATTAACTTCGCTTTTTCTTGCAGTATTTGGTATATAGTCAAGATCGCAATTTTCATCTGCTACGATTTGATTGATAGTTGGTGGTAATACACCTTGATCAAGTGCCATTAAAGAAATAACAGCTTCAATAGCACCAGCAGCACCCAAACAATGGCCTGTTTGACCTTTTGTAGAACTAACTAAAGGAATTTGATCTTTGAAAAGTTCTTTAATAGCTGCTGTTTCATTTTTATCATTTACTGGAGTAGAAGTTCCGTGTGCATTAATATAATCTACTTTTGGATTTCCTGCCATTTTTAAGGCTTTTTTCATAGCACGCAATGGCCCTTCTAAAGTAGGTGAAGTGATATGATGTGCATCTGCACTTTCGCCAAAACCTACCAACTCAGCATAAATTTTAGCTCCACGCTTTTTAGCAGCCTCATACTCTTCAAACACTAAAGCACCAGCACCCTCACCCATTACAAAACCATCTCTTTCTTTATCAAATGGTCTTGAAGCCTTAGCTGGATCATCGTTTCTAGTAGAAAGAGCTTTCATAGCAGCAAAGCCACCTATACCCACAGCACAAATGGCTGCTTCAGCACCTACTACAAGCATTTTATCTGCATTGCCTAAAGCTATACTTTTATAAGCTTCGCCTATAGCATGAGTTCCTGCTGCACAAGCAGTTACGCATGAGATATTTGGTCCTTGTAATCCATGCTCGATTGAAATAATCCCACCAAGCATATTAACTAAAGCAGATGGTATGAAAAAAGGAGTAATTTTACGTGGTCCACGCTGTGCGCAAGTAACGGAATTTTTTTCTATATTTGGTAAACCACCTATACCAGCTGCTGAAACTACACCAAATTCTTCTTTATTTAAAGTTTCATCAAATTTAGCATCTTCCATAGCTTCTTTTGCTGCTTTAATACCAAGTTGTATAAAACGATCTATTTTTTTAACCTCTTTAGCATCACAGACACTTAAAGGATCAAAATTTTTTACTTCAGCAGCAATTTGCACTGGAAAATCAGTGGTATCAAAAAGAGTGATTTTATCAACGCCACTTTTGCCATCACAAATTGCTTTAAATGAACTATCTTTGTCTAAGCCAAGAGCATTGATCATTCCTATACCTGTTACTACAACGCGTTTCAAACCGCACTCCTTATTAAAAATTAAAATTATTTTTGAAGATTTTCTATATAATTAACAACATCTTCAATTTTTACTAGTTTTTCAGCATCACTGTCTGGAATTTCCACATCAAATTTTTCTTCTAAAGCCATAACTAATTCAACAACATCCAAAGAGTCAGCACCTAAATCTTCAATGATTTTAGATTCCATTTTAACTGCATCTTCATCAACACTAAGTTGCTCAACAACTACTTTTTTTACATCATCAAAAATTGCCATTTTTATCTCCTAGTTTAAAAAATTAAAACGCATTTTACAATAAAAAAATAAATTTCTTGTTTAAAAAGTTAAAAATTAAAGATTATTACGAAAAATTTAATTATCTGTGTTTAAATAAAAGCTTAAATTTTAGCAAAGGAAATTTATGCTTTTGGATAAACTTATAAAAGAAAATAAAAAAACTTGGGAGCAATACATCTATCATGAATTTGTAAAAAAACTTCAAAATGGTACTTTAGAAAAAGATACATTTTTGTTTTATCTTAAACAAGATTATATTTTTTTAAATAATTATGCAAAATGCTATGCTTTGCTTGCTTTAAATGCAAACAACGCTAAAGAAATTCAATTTGCCATTAAAAATCAAAACTACACTTTAGAAGGAGAATTGGAACTTCACAGAAGTATTTTAAAACTAGGCATTGATGTAGAAAAACTTGACTATAAAGATGAAAGTTTAACTAATATTGCTTATACAAGATACTTACTAAGTGTGGGACAAAATGGAGATTATTTGGATATGCTGTGTGCTTTGAGTGCTTGTGCTATAGGTTATGCATATATAGGGGAAGAAATTTATAAAGGACTTAGTGAAAAAAGCTTAGAAAATCATCCTTACAAAGAGTGGATTTTAACCTATGCAGGTAAAGAATTTCAAGATGAAATTAAAGAATTTAAAGACTTTTTTAATTCTTATACAAATAGCATTAGTGAAGAAAAATTTAAAAAATTAAACGAAATTTTTTATACTACTATAAGACTTGAAACGGCCTTTTGGCAACACTCTTTAGAGCAAAAAATGGAAATTTAATCATCATAAAGATGATTAAATTATCAATTTAGTAATATTAATCCCTACAAAAGCGATCAAATACGCACATAAAGATGTGAATATAAAAAGATACCATGCATATTTTTTATTTCCCGCTTCTTTAGCAAAAACTATAGTTGCTGCAAAGCAAGGATTATAAATCATAACAAAAAGTATAAAAGCAACTGCTGTGCTAAAAGGGATGTTTTCTTTTATGGCTTCTTGTAAATTTAAACTTGTCTCATCAACTTCATCACCTAAAGAATAAAGCACACCCATAGTAGAAATCATCACTTCTTTAGCCGCTAAACCACTTACCAAAGATACACTAAGTTTCCAATCAAAGCCAAGTGGTGCAAAAATAGGCTCTATTGCTTTGCCAAATTGTCCAAGATAACTATTTTCTATCTGAAGCTCTTGAGTTAAAGCATCTTGAGTATTATTTTCTTGTGCAGGAAAATTACTCGCAAACCAAATAAGCAAAGAAGCTATTAAAATAAATGTTCCTGCTTTTTTTAAATACATTTTGGCTTTATTAAACACCATAAACCATACCAAATTCCAATTTGGCATTCTATATTTTGGCATTTCCATTACAAAAGGTTCATCTTGTCCTCTAAAAGCGCTCATTCTTAAAATCTTAGCTGCAATCAAACCCAAAAACGCACCCAAAAGATAAAT